>JBPYDQ010000312.1:0-12661 GCA_051986135.1 Terriglobales bacterium
CTTATAATGAAGGCTGCTTCGGGTGCGCACCCGCCGGGAGAATCTCTATGAAGTCAAGTCGAATTGCCTGGGTTGTGGCGGTGGTTATGGGTAGCTATGGGTTACCTGTCATGGTGGCGCAGACTACCACATCCGCGCCTCAGACAACGTCCGCACCTCAGACGACTACGGCGCCTCAGCCAAACCCTCCAACAACTACGACTCCGCCTACTATACCTCAGGACCAGAGCGGCCAGCCGACTGCCACCCCCCCTGCTCAAGACCAGCCTCAGCCGGTTCAGCAGCAGGATGACAGCAAAATCAAACATGACGGTGGTAAGAACGACGTCAACGCTATTGGAAACCGTAAGATGGGTGGGCGGGGCATTGGTGACTGGTATTCGGTCGAGAGCGAGATTCGCATGGGCAAGCAGTACGCCCAGATGGTCGAGTCTAGCTCCAAAATGGTGCAGGATCCGGTAGTCAATGAATACGTGAACCGGATCGGGCAGAACCTGGTGCGCAATTCTGACGCACAGGTCCCGTTCACCATCAAGGTAATCGATTCCGATGACATCAACGCTTTCGCATTGCCTGGCGGCTTCTTTTATGTCAATTCCGGTTTGATTCTGGCGGCTGACGAAGAGGCAGAACTGGCGGGAGTGATGGCGCACGAGATTGCGCATGTAGCCGCTCGGCACGCTACTCGACAGATGACCCGTGCCAACTGGGCGAGCATTGGCACGATCCCTCTGATCTTCGTGGGTGGTGGTATCGGTTATGCCGCGTACGAAGCGGCTGGCTTGGCACTGCCGATGACATTCCTCAGCTTCCAGCGCGGTTTTGAAGCCGAGGCTGATTACCTGGGCCTGCAATACATGTACAAGGCCGGCTATGACCCGAATGCGTTCATTGCCTTCTTCGAGAAGATCCAGGCGCAGGAGAAGAAGAAACCAGGGACGCTGGCTAAAGCGTTTTCTAGTCACCCCCAGACTCCGGATCGCATTCAGAAATCGCAAGAGGAAATTGCGAAGATACTCCCGGCTCGCGTGCAGTACGTAGTGACCACGTCCGAGTTCGATGACGTGAAGGCGCGGTTAGCGAAACTAGAAAACCGGCGCAAGGTGGTTGATGAGAAAGATAATAGCAAGCCCAGCCTGCGGCGGACCTCGACCGCGGATAAGAACGGGAAAGACACTTCGAACGGAGATGATCGTCCGACTTTGAAGCGGCGCGACGACCAGCAGTAACGCCAAAAAAAACGGTAAAGAGACCGGCGAGCGTGCACGCCGGTTTTTTTATTTCACTCAGGCAGCGCTGCGCGCCGCTTGCGCTTACCGTTCGTCCAAGTGGTTGGCAGTAATTTCATCAATTCAATTTCGGTCGTCGTGTCCGCGGGTATTGGGCCGCCCGTGCCCTGGGGACATGGACCATCACAAATTGGTCTGTGAACCGAAGTGGCAGGAAGGCGAAAAGCCAAACTCGGCAATAACGATGACGAGCGAAAAGAAATCCCTTGCAAAACCTGGCCACAAGCCGCCCGGCGGAAGCGCCTGAACCGGGCACCTGGTTGCTTATGGAATCGGGAGTCTACCCTGCGTACCGCAAGGGGTCCTAGACGGCTTAGGTGATGCAGTAACCTCCAGCAAGGCTCTAGGACGAACCCCGTCTTTCCGATGTATCAGGGTGAATATTGTCCGATAGGGCTACGGCCAAAGTATTTTTCCCGCGATGTTGCCAAGTTGTTAGAATCTGGGCCGCTGATGAGAGCCCCATCCAGACTGATTCGCGCCTTCGCGGCCGCATTCTGGTTGAGTATGCCAGGGGTTTGCCCACAGCTTGTCTCGGCGCAGATCGAACCGCCCGTCTCCCTAAACAGAATCGCGGTAGTTGGCAGCGAGCAGGGCGTCGCGGTCAAAATTACGGCTAGTGGACCGTCGACTACGGAGGCACAGACTCTTACCGGACCGGATCGCCTCGTCATCGATTTCCCCGGAGCGGTGCCGGGGAAGGCACTGCGCGGACTTCGCCTTAACCAAGGCGACATCAAGGCAGTGCGCGCCGGTTTGTTCCGTTCCCATCCTCCGGTCACGCGCGTCGTTGTCGATCTAAAAGCTCCGACGGCCTATCGACTGGTCGCTGCGGGGGGCAGGGTCATGGTGAAGCTGGGTTCGGGACCGGCAGTCGAGTCTGCGGAAGTCTTCCCGGGAGTCAGTATTGAACGGCGTCCGACGCCGCCGGCATTCGCGGCTCCTGCGTATGCCCCGGAACCACCGCTGCGCGTTGGGTTTGACCGAGGTCTTTTAACCATCTCAGCCAGGAAAGCCTCACTGGCTGAAGTGTTATACCAGGTGCATCTCACAACCGGGGCCGATATCCCGATTCCATCTGGTGCTGAACAGGAGCAGGTAGTGATTCAGGCGGGGCCCGGCCCGGCCAAGGACGTGCTGGCCAGCCTGCTCAATGGGTCGCGGTTTAATTTCATTCTGCAGGGAAAGGCCCAGGATCCTCAGGGCATAGGGGCAGTGATTTTGTCGCCCAAGTCGAATATTACTGAATCCTCGGATAGCCCGCCCGACCTAGGGCCGCCACAAACGACCGACCCTGGGGAACTCGAGCCGGTGCCCACCACTCCACCAAATGCGCCCATGCAGCCGGATGGGAGCATGCCAACAGCAGAGATGGCTCCCGAGCAGGAGCAATAAAGCGGAAAACTCGCGAGCTACCGCGTCTGAGCAGCCATCATTGAAGACCCGAATGCTCTCTCGGAAGCAAAAGTTGACTAGTATACGTGCAGCGCGAGGCGACTGCCTACGAACAGGATTGTGGCTCCTGCCATTGCTACACCAAAGGGAACCTTCAGGGTGTCGGGATTATCCAGCGACACCGCAGGATCACCAGCATGACCGGTGACGAGCGCAAACAACAAATGGCCGATGTTGCGGATCATCTGTCGGAAGCGGCGTTTGTAGATCACTAGGGTCAAGGCCATCACACCCGCAATCATCACGGCTCCGGCCAATACCATTAACAACTCGTGTGCTCCCAAGAATGCGCCTAACGCCCCCGCCAATTTCCAATCGCCTGCACCTAGAGCCCGCACGAGAACAAAAGGCAACAGCAGCAGCAGCCCCAAGCCCAGTCCGGCCGCAGATGATTTGAGTCCAGTCCAGCCATAGGCGGCCGAATTGACGGTAAGGCCGATTACCGCGGCCGGCACGGTCAACCAGTTCGGAATCCGGCGCCAGCGCCAATCGGTAAAGCCTGCCAGCACAGCCACAAGTCCCATCAGCACCAGGATGAGCTCCTTCAGCATGCCTGTCCAATGATCATGATCCAGCCAAAACACAGCAGAAAGGAAATCGATGCTCATCTTCCTCAGGGGTGAGCCACAGGAACTGCGCAAAGGCACTGCCATTCAAAGCCTTGAGACGGCCGGAGTTGCACTTTATGGGTGAATTTTCACACCGGGCGACAGGCGAGTCAATCAATGTAAAAGGTTCCCAACCTTGCGCTTCCCCTTCGGGTCTCAGAATTTTGTTTGTCCCGAGACCCGACGACTGAGGCGGGAGACTCGATTTTTTGACTACCGGCTTACGCGGGCTGCGGTGCTGCGCTCGGCGATGGTCCGCTTTGCGTTGTCCGCCAGCTGCTTGGCCTGTGGAAGCAAGTCAAGAGCCTTCAGGACCTCGGGATCTGTTTCTGCGTGAACCTTCAGACCCTCTTCCTGGCCGAAAGCATCGATAAAAATCTCGCTTTTAATAGTGGAGCGGATCCATTCGTTATCTTGCGCCAGTTCCTGTTCCGTATAGGGGACCTTCTCCTGGTCGAGGAACTTGCGGAATTCCTGCATCACTGCATCGTCCACTTCGAAGCTCTTCGTCACCTGGTGAGTGTTGGCGTAGTGCTTTGCGAAGTTGAAGAAGGCGTAATGCTGCAGGAGTGAGTCCTCGAAGGAATCGGTCTTTTGCGGTGGAATCTTCACGTCGGGAGTAATTCCACCACCACCGTAGACGGTACGCCCGCTGTCGGTCAGCTTGACTTCGTGATTCGCGGGATTTTCGTCCGCGTCCCGTTGGTAATAATAATCGTATAACGACATGCCGGTGTAATCACGCTGGATCAGGCGACCGCTCGGCGTGTAGTACTTGGCCGTAGTCAATGCCAGGCCTGTGTTCTCCGAAAGTGGATAGACGGTCTGGACTAAGCCTTTGCCGAAGGTAGTCTCACCGGCAATCAGGCCTCGATCATGATCCTGGATGGCGCCGGCAACAATCTCGGCCGCCGAGGCCGTGCCGCGGTTGACTAGCACAACCAATGGGTATTCCTTGCCGCCATTACCGTGGGTAGCAACATACCTCTTCTCCTGCGATGCGCGGCCGTGGTGCGAGACGATCACCTGGCCCTTGTGCAGGAACTTATCGTCTACCCCTACGCCTTCATTCAGTAACCCGCCTGGGTTCTGACGCAGGTCGAGGATCAAGCCCTTCAGATCGCCGAACTTATCGAGGGCATCGGCCACTTCGTGTTCGGTGGTTTCCTGGAACCCGGTCACGTGGATGTATCCGATACCCGGACGGATCAGGAACGCCAGATCCACGCTGTTGCGGGGAATTTCGTCGCGAATAATGTTGAACTCGAGAGGCTTCTCGGAGCCCTCGCGAAGCACGGTGATGCGAACGTTGGTACCCTTGGGTCCTTTGAGCAGATCAGCCACATCCGAGGTGCTCATGTTGTCCGTAGCTTTGCCGTCAACGGCGGCGATGACGTCCCCTGGACGAATTCCGGCCCGGTAAGCAGGACTTCCTACAAACGGCGCAATCACGATTACCTTATTGTTGCGAGGACCAACGGTCATCCCCACGCCGTAGTACTTGCCCCGCTGTTCCTCCCGCAGCAGCGAGTACGACTTAGGATCGAAGAAATTGGAGTGCGGATCCAAAGCGTGAAGCATGCCGGGAATGGCACCGTTGTATATTGCTTTATCGGGATTCACCGGTTCGGCATAGTTCTGCTCGACGATGTCGTAGACCTGCGTAAAGGTCTTCAGGCTGTCCCGAACATCGGAGTCGCCGTTAGGTAAAGGTGCCGGGCTCGTCTTCTGTGCGAAAAGCATCCCCAGAAAACCGCAAGCCAGGAGGATAGAAACTACAAGGAAGAGAGTGCGACGGGAACTAGGAACCATCTGTTGTTTCCTTCGGTTAGGAGGCGATAAATCTCACCGCTCAGGCAAGTCCTCGCGTCAGTATAGCATGCACCTAAGCGTCTCAGTCTTGGGGGCGTCCCGTCGGTAAACTGGCGGGTAAGCCTCCGTTCTTCTATAAGATGCCGCAACCGGCTCCCAGGGACGAAGAAAGTTTAGCCTGGGAAAACACCGACCCGAGACAAACCATAAATCTCCCTGTCTCTGTTGGCTGGATTTTTGCTTGGATCGCGCGACTCAGCGCTTTGCTGTGTGGCTAGCCAGGCAGTATGATGAGAAACATGAATCTCGGCTTTTCGGAGATGATCTTCATTTTTTTCTTGGCCCTTATCATTTTCGGACCGAAGAAGTTGCCGGAGATCGGGCGCCAGATCGGGAAGGCGCTCAATGAATTCAAGCGCGCCAGCAACGAATTCAAGGCCCAGATTGAATCGGAGATTAACAACCTGGATGCCGAAGTGCGCAGTCCGGAGATACTGCCGCCTGTTCGCAAAGAGGAGGAAACTGTGCCGAGCGGCACGCTTGTGAACCCGCCCGATGCCGGCGTAGAGGTGAATTCGAAGGCTGCCCCCGATGCCTGAAATTGCCGCGACCGTCCCGCCTTCGGGAAAAGCCAAAGACGACATGCCCGCTATGAGTTTCCTCGAGCACCTCGAGGAACTGCGGCGCCGGATTATTTATTGTTTGATCGCCGTCGCCGTGGGCTTTTTTGCCTGCTGGGCCTATGCCGAAAAGATCTACGGCATCATGCAGGCGCCGATCATGACCGCCTTGCGCAACAACGGCATGGCGGAAAGATTGGTGTACCTGAATCCCACCGAACCCTTCAACCTTTACTTGAAGGTAGCAGCGTTGGCGGGATTGTTCGTGACCTCGCCCTTTGTTCTATACCAGGTCTGGCTTTTCATTTCGCCAGGACTGTACCGCCACGAGAAGCGCTATGTATTTCCCTTCATGTTCTCCACGGTGGCCTTGTTTCTATCGGGCGGAATCTTTGGATACAAAATCGTTTATCCGGCAGCGCTCGATTTCCTGATCAGCTATGGCAAGCAGTTCCAGCCAATGATCACGATTGGGGAGTACACGGATCTGTTCCTCACGATCATTATCGGCATGGGTGCGATTTTCGAGTTGCCGATTCTAGTCTTTTTTCTGTCGCTGATGGGGATCGTAAGTGCCGGCTTCATGTGGCGCAATTTCCGTTACTCCATCCTGATCATTTTCATCATTGCCGCCGTGGTTACGCCCACTACCGACATTCTGAACATGTGCATTTTTGCCGCTCCGATGGTGGCGCTTTATGGGTTGAGCATCGGGATCGCCTGGCTGGTACACCCCACGCAGCGGCAGGCACGGCGCAACAAACAAGGGAAATAACAGAGGGATGCAGCCAATCGCCGCAGCAAGCAGAAGGTTGCCGCCAGTGCTCGCACTAGCGGCGGTCGTCCTGGTTTGCTGTGCTTGCAGTCGCCCGACGGGCGAGGATCCTGTGGCGCCGTCAAAGCGCGATCTGGAAAACACTGCCCCTGCGGCTGGCATCGTCAAACTATCTGTTCCGGATACTGCTCCCCTTCCGTCTATCAATGCCAATCGGGCGCTGCAATATACGAAAGAAGTCTCCTCCTTCGGTCCACGACCGATTGGTAGTGCCAATCACAAAAAGCTGGAAGAGTACATCCACACGCATCTGAAGGGGGACGATGTTGAGCATGACGCTTTCACGGCGGAGACCCCGGAAGGAAAGTTCCCGGTGCACAACATCATCGCGAAATTTCCGGGCACTAAGGATGGCATCATCGTAATCGCTGGCCATTACGATACGCCATACTACTTGCGCAACACCGGTTTTGTGGGTGCCAATGATGGCGGATCTTCGACGGGCATGCTGCTCGAGCTGGCCAATCAATTTCGCGGCAAGAAGCGGGATGGATATAGCGTCTGGCTTCTCTTCACTGATGGGGAAGAAGCAGTGCGTGCATGGAGCGATACCGACAGTGTCTATGGCACGCGCCACCTGGCAGATATGTGGCAGAAGAACGGCACATTGCCGAGGGTTAAGGCATTCTTACTTCAAGATATGATTGGCGATGCCGATCTCAACATTGATCGCGACCAGAACTCTACTCCCTGGCTGGAGGATCTGGTTTACCAGGCGGCCAGCCGCTACGGATATCAATCGCATTTTTTTGGACGAGATACGGCAGATGAGGACGATCACCTTCCCTTCGCCCAAAAGGGCGTCTCAGTTGCGGATTTGATAGACCTGCAATACGGCTACGGCAATGCCTTTTGGCACACGCCCCAAGACACGATAGACAAGATCAGCCCAAAGAGTCTACAGATTGCGGGTGACGTGATCCTGGAGACGGTCGAGATGCTCGACAAAATGCCAGCCGTGCCTCGAGCCGCACAACCTGCCCAGAAGTCTCGCTAGTTCCCGTCACCCAGTCTTCCGTTCAACCAATCGAATCTGTATCAAACGAAGGGGTGGCTTTACTTTGCTTTTGGTTTTCAGTTCTAATGCGCGGGTATGAGGAAATTCTGCGCGCGGTTGGCTGGTTTCGTGGTTATAACGGCTGGCCTTCTCCCATCCCAAACTGCCACTGATTCTGAGCGAATCATCGCTGCGGCACTGAAGCCATCGCCGCTTGCAGCCAACCTGCGGCGGCTGACCGATGAAGTTGGTGGCCGGGTGCCGGGTACGCCGGCCATGCAGAAGGCCGTGGCATGGGGAGTGGCGGCGTTTACCGCCGCGGGCGGCGAAAACGTGCATACCGAGGAGTTCCAGATTCCACATTCCTGGGCCGAGGGCGCTACCTGGGTGAACATTGTCGCCCCGGAGCAATTTCAAGTTCATGCGGTTTCTCTGGGCTGGGCCCCGGCGCTCGCGCCCCATCACCGCGTGCCAGTGATCGACCTGGGAGATGCTACACCCGAGGAATTCTCCCGTGCAGGGCACATCGCGGGTGCTCTCTTGCTGGTTCATACGAACGAGATGAGGACTTGGGAAGATCTCTTCGCGGAATATTTTAATGCTCCCGGGATAGTCGATCGTGCAGTGAGAGGCAAAGCGCTGGCGATAGCTTTTCAATCGACCCGGTCCAATGATCTGCTGTATCGGCACACCAATTCGATTGCCGGCGAAATTGACCGCATTCCCATGGTGCTGGTCACACGCGAGGACGCGGAGCGCATGGCTCGGCTAGTCACTTCCGGGCAGAGCTTATATGCTGACCTGGCGATTCCCAACCAGATCGGTGGTCTCATCAATGCCGCCAATGTGATTGCCGACATTCCCGGCAGCGAGCAGCCGGATCAGTTTGTGGTGCTTGGAGCTCATCTGGATTCCTGGGAACTGGGAACGGGTGCGCTCGACAATGGCTGCAATGCTGCCCTCGTGGTTGACGCGCTTCGCGCGATCAAGGACTCGGGTCTTCGGCCGCGGCGCACGATTCGCTTTGCCCTGTTCAGCGGCGAAGAGGAGGGCATGCTCGGCTCGCGCGCATACGTAACCGCGCATCGCTCGGAACTGGATAAAGCGGTCGGGGTAGTCATTTTTGATTCCGGCACAGGGCGTACGACAGGGTTCTCTCTCGGGGGACGTACGGACCTGGTAAATGCTGTGACGCCGCTGGTTGCTCCGTTGCACGTGTTTGGCGCGACCACTCTAACAACCGATGCCGAATGGGGCACCGACAACTTTGATTTCATGCTCGAAGGGGTACCAACCTTTGTTGCCAACCAGGACGAGAGCAATTACCTGGTTAACTACCACGCGCAGTCAGACACCTTCGACAAGGTCGATCTCCGGCAACTGCAAAAGCATGTAGCCGAAGCCGCGGAACTGACGTTTGCACTGGCGAACGGTAGTCAGCCCATCGGGCCGCGCCTGGACCGGGGACAGATCGAACAAACGTTGCACCGCACCGGACTCGATAGACAGCTGCAGACATTTGGCATCTGGCAGGAGTGGGAGCAGGGGAAGCGAGGACGAGCACAATAGGCGACCGTCACAGCCCAGGCACGGATGAGCAGGGATTGATTCGGTGCCCACATGGCACCGAAGACCGGCTACCGAACGCCGACTGACCGAGGTTTCTTGAACCAATTCATTTTCTGGATTCTCTTCAACCTTTTCATAGCCGCAATGCTGGCGCTTGACCTTGGCGTCTTCTATCGGCCCGCTCACGCCGTCAGATTCCGCGAAGCAATCGCCCGCACTGGTCTGTGGATCCTCTTGGCAGCCGGGTTCGCGGTCTTGGTCTACCTCTGGCGCGGACGAGCGGCGTCGCTGGAGTTCGTTACCGGGTATGTGATTGAGCTGTCGTTAAGTGTAGACAATCTCTTCGTCTTCCTGGTGATCTTCCGCTATTTCAAAGTATCGAGCCCCAACCAGCACAAAGTGCTGTTTTGGGGGATCCTGGGTGCTCTCGTCATGCGCGGCTTGTTCATCTTCCTGGGCATCGGATTGATCCGAAGGTTCGGCTGGGTGGTATACGTGTTTGGCGCGTTTCTGGTATACACCGGATTTAAGTTTTTGCGGGAAGAGGCTGCGGAGGTGCGCCCGGAAAAAAATCCCGTGCTCACCATTTTTCGTCGTTGGATCCCGATTACGCCGGACTACGTGGACGGGAAATTTTTCGTGCGTGATGGAGGACTCTACGCGACACCGCTTTTCGTTGTGCTTTTGGTAATCGAAACGACAGATATTCTGTTTGCGGTCGACTCGGTCCCGGCAATTTTGGCAATTACGCTGCAGGCGTTCATCGTGTACACATCGAACGTTTTTGCCATCCTCGGACTTCGCTCCATGTACTTTGCCCTGGCCGGAATGATGGAGATTTTCCATTATTTGCATTACGGTCTGTCGGCGGTGCTGATCTTTATCGGGGCGAAGATGCTGGTGTCGCATTACCGCACCATCCCCACCGAGTGGGCTCTGGCGGTCGTGGCAGGGTTGCTGGGAATATCGATAATCGCATCGCTGTTATTTCCGCAAAGAAATGCATAACCACAGCTTATCTCGGACTCGGCTCAGGGCAGGCTCGCTCGAGGAAGTTCGCCGTTTGTGTCCTCGGGGATGACTCTTTATCATTGGAGCGCATGCCGAGAATTGCCGTTGGTGTCCAGCCACAGCCCTACGAGGCCATTATTGAGAATGGGCTACTTACCCGCTGTGGCGGCGTGTTGCGCGAGATCTTCTCCGATCGCAAACGATGTTTTGTGGTAACCGTCCCGGTAGTCCGCCGCAAATGGGGCCGGCAGCTCGCGGCATCGCTCGCTCGCGCGTCCTGGGATGCCCAGTTTGTCGTGATGGGGGAAGGTGAGCGTTACAAAGCAATGGGCACAGTCGAAGTCCTCGCTGAAAGGCTCACGCGAGCGGGTGCGGACCGGAATGCGGTGGTAGTTGCCTTCGGTGGCGGGGTGGTCGGCGATGTGGCCGGGTTTCTGGCGTCGGTTTACATGCGAGGGGTTGATGTGGTGCAGATTCCGACCACTGTGGTGGCACAGGTCGATGCTTCCGTCGGTGGCAAAACGGGAGTGAACCTCAGGGCGGGGAAGAACCTGGTGGGCACATTTCATCAACCGCGGGTTGTGCTCATCGATCCTCAGGTGCTGTCTACATTGCCCGAGCGCGAGTTTCGCTCAGGGTTGTATGAGGCTCTGAAATGCGGGGTTATCGGCAATCCCGAATTATTCTCGCGCATGGAAAGCAACCGGCCGAAGATTCTGGCGCGAGAACCGGAGGAGCTGGAATATCTGATTGCCGAAAGCGTCAAGCTGAAGGCCGCGGTGGTATCTGCCGACGAACGGGAGAACGGGCTGCGGCGGGTTTTGAATTTCGGGCACACTATCGGGCACGCACTCGAATCACAGACGGCTTACAGCTATTTTCTTCACGGGGAGGCGGTGGCATGGGGTATGGTCGCGGCCTCGATCATGGCGGCGGCTATTAAGAAGACCGATCAGCTAACCGCCCAGCGCATCTGCAGCACGACGGTGACCATGGGAGCGTTGCCACCTGTGACGGTAACCGCCAAGCGAGTGATGCGAGCGCTCCAGACGGACAAAAAAACCAGGAACGGGGTCGTGCATTTTGTTCTGCCCCGCGCGATCGGCAAGGTGGAAGTAGTTAATCACGTTCCCGAAGAGGTGGTGCTGGAAGCCATCAAGCAATTGCAGGTCCTTTCTCGTTGAGCCGATTCTCGAAGAACACCGTTACGGGAGCAGCCCCGGCGGGCACTCGCGATGTCGACGCAGCCGCAGCGGCGGTACGTCAAATGTTCAGTTCGATTGCGCCCCGGTACGACCTACTGAATCATGTGCTCTCGTTTAATGTCGACCGGTTATGGTGGCGGCGTGCGGCGCGGACCTTTGCGCACATTTTGGCGCGGCCTGAGGCAAGGGTGTTGGATCTGTGCTGCGGCACCGGTGACATGGCATTTGCTTTATGGCGGAACGCACAAAAAACACCAGTCCAGATTTTGGGCGCTGATTTCTCACACCCGATGCTCGAGCGTGCCGCTCAGAAATCGCAACGCACTCGGCTGCGCTGGATCGAGGCTGATGCTATTCGCTTGCCTTTCCCCGATGCGCATTTTGATCTGGTGACGTCGGCTTTCGGATTCCGCAATTTGGCGGATTACGATGCGGGATTGCGCGAGATGGTTCGCGTACTGAAGCCGGGAGGCGAATGCGGCATCCTGGATTTTGCAGAGCCCGGGGGAGTGCTGGGCGGTGCGTACCGAATCTATTTTCGGTACGTGCTGCCTAAAGTTGGAACTCTCATTTCCGGGGTTAGGGGACCTTATGCGTATCTACCGGCGTCGGTCGAGCGATTTCCCGAGCCGGAAGAGATGCTGGCGCGCATGACAAGCTCGGGTTTTGCGCAGGCTCTGTGGACACCCTACACATTCGGCATCGCCGGGCTGTACTGGGGGAAAACGTCGGGCGCAAGCTGAGAATTCCCTGAGCGGCCGTGCTCAAGCACACACCCCGATGGGATTGGCCGGCTCCGCAAATTGATTGCTTTGCAATCGATTCTCTCTCCGCTAAAAGGACAGCGTCGATTAATGAAAATAACACGATGGATTAACTACAGAGAGCAGGTCGCGGCGGAGTGCGGTGCGGCGCACGAGGTCACCGGTTCGAGGCTTTCGGCGAAGGCATCAGACACGCTGTATTGGATGACTTCGTCATAATCCTGTCCCAGAAAGGCGCGCAGGCGGTCGGTATTCATGATGCACTCGCCATTCATGTAAGGCTCGATCTCCGGCGGCACAGCGGAAAGGCCGCGCTTCCAGGAGTACTTAAGGAGAAGCCGGCTGGCCCAGCGTCCCGGAACACGAATCAGTTTCGAGTGCGACATTTCTAGACAGCGTGCGATGGTCAGCGGATCGCCTCGGCCCGCTACATTCAGAATGGTTACTCGTCGGGCTTCCGGTTCTCGGCGCAGAATGTGGGAGATCAATCGAGCAA
>JBPYDQ010000313.1:0-2796 GCA_051986135.1 Terriglobales bacterium
TTCGGAGATGCGCCGCCCAACACCGCTGCAATTCCAAAATCAGCTGGCGGAGGGATTTGAACCCCCGACCCTCTGATTACAAATCAGATGCTCTACCAACTGAGCTACGCCAGCGCAGCTCAAACCAAGCCAAGATATCAAAAGGGCATCGTAATTGCAAGGCCACTCCGAGCGCCGTGGCAATCGAGATACCCCAACAAACTGTTTTGGAGAGTAAATTGTACAACTTGGAAAAGGTTGGCGCAACCTCTGATCGTCACCCTTCAGTGCAAAACGATAACGCCGGCGAAAGAACTCAGTCTGTCTCAGCTGAAGAGGTAAATCGAAGATAACGCATCGGATTTACTGGCGCATCGTTAATGCGTACCTCGTAGTGAACGTGAGGACCCGTGGTGCGGCCGCTGACGCCTACGTAGCCGATGATATCGCCACGCTTCACATGGATACCCGGCGGGACGGTGAAAGTTGATAAATGACCGTACCAGGTGGTCACTCCAAAACCATGATCGACAATCACAAGGCGTCCGTAACCCGAGTGCATTCCAGCTTCAATGACCACGCCATCGGCCGCCGCCCGCACCCCTTCGCCATACTCCGCGGCAATATCCACGCCCGTATGGAATGCGCCTTCACCACTGAAGGGATCCAGGCGCTCTCCAAAATTGGCAGTGATGCGGCCGACCACCGGCCAGAGCGTCGGGCTGAAGGTCATCTCGCCCAGGCCTAGCGTGGGAGTCAGCCGCAGTCCACGGCTGACCAGAGTGGCAGTCGTGGCGTTCTTGGCGAGGAAGTCAAACTCCTCGAGTGTGTGGTCCAGCGGTGGCTCGCTGCCGCCTGGCGATTCCCGCAAGCCGAATGGACTCGTTCGCAGATACATGAACCCGTACGTCATGGCAACTTCGGTGGCTAGCGATTGCAGGGAGGAGAGTCGCTGGTAGGTATTCTTAACCGTGTCCTGCAGCTGCTGATATTGCTGCTGCAGATGATCCTGCTGACGGAGCAAAGCCTCGTAATTGCCCACCTTCCATAACATGCGCGTGTAGGACGTCACTGCCACAGCCACAGTAATGCCGCCCACGATGGAGAGAATCGCAAGCAGGTGGAGAGCATACAGGGGAATGGTGGTCCGCCAAACTTTTCCTCGGTGACTTGAGGCGACAAATAGCGTGTATGTATGTCGCGTCATAAACGCTCAACAAGCTCAACAAACTTCGGAATTACTAAGGCCGACGCGACAGACTCTGGGACAGCTTCCCGCCGGCTGGCGACAACGCGCAAACGCCTTGGACCGCGAGCCTTGGTCCGAAAGCGACGCCAGTCTAGAAAACTCAGTCGGCTGCGTCAACCAAATTTTAATGCAAGGTAAACGCGCATTCATTTGTACAAAGATTGAATTGCCGATCAGCTTGCCCTTTCGTTCTTGCCCGAACCGCACGACCGTACTTGATCCACGCATGGTGAAATCCGCGAATCGCAAAGAAGTTCGCAAATCTCCAAGCGATCTGTTCCGGCCCAAGTATAATTTCACTGTCGCATTGGACTCGCGATTGCCAATCGCTGAAGACGAGCTAATTGAGCGCATACGCCGACGGATTCCATCGTCAACAGGCGGCGTGCTGCGGCTGGGAATGGGCCATGATGCCGCCGTGTTTCGCCCGGGGAAAAGAGATTGGGTGGTGACCTGTGACCAGTTCCTTGAGGGCTCACACTTCATCGCCGATAAGCACCCGCCGGAATCGGTCGGGTACAAAGCTCTGGTTCGTGCCGCGAGTGACGTGCTGGCCATGGGCTCACGCCCGCGACTGTTCCTGTTAAGTCTCGCTGTTCCTTTCGAAAGAACCGGCCGTTGGCTTGATCTGATGCTCTCCGGTATGGCTCGTGCTTGCAGGGTTCTTGGTTTGAGATTAGCGGGCGGCGACACGGCCCGCAGCAGGGGACGCGCGGGGATAGCACTTAATCTCATGGTCTTGGGGGAGACTCCGCATTCGCGGATGATTGGGCGCACAGGTGCGAGACCCGGTCATCAAATCTACGTTACCGGGGTGCTGGGGCGCGCCGAGCTCGGGCTCGAACTATTCAGGCGGGGAAAAGCAGGTAGTCGCAAATACCGCAAATTACTCGCGCAACATTACTATCCGGCGCTGCCCCTGGAGTTGGCTCTGTGGCTTGGCCGGAAGCGTTTCCCTTCGGCAATGATGGATGTCTCCGACGGACTTTCCACAGATCTTGCGCGGCTCTGCAAGGCGAGCGGTGTCGGGGCGCGCATATGGGCCGATCGAATACCCGTCGTTGCTGTTCCGCGGGCAATCGAGCAAGCCTATGGGCTTGATTCGCTGGCTCTGGCGCTACACGGCGGTGAAGACTACGGCCTTCTGTTGACCGTTCCGAGGCGGTTCGAGTCACGAATGCCCAAGATCTTTCGTGGCGCGCGCATGACGCGCATTGGGGAGATTGTACGCGGATCGGGAGTGCGCATCGTGGCGCAGGATGGCCGCACGTTCGCCCTTGCCCCGCATGGGTGGGAACACTTCGCCCCTCGCTGAATGCATCTGTAGAGCCCGTTCCCTGCGTTTTTTTGGGCCTTCAGCGCTGACCTCAATGATTCAATCGAAACGCGAGCGTGACGGTACTGACTACGCCCACAGGATGACCGTCCATAAGGGCGGGCGCAAAACGCCATTGCCAGACTGCGCGCGCCGCAGCACGTGCCAGAATCGCTGGTCCGGAAAGAGCGGTTACATCGCTAACGGTCCCGTCGCTCGCAACGAAGATGCGCAAGATCACGTCACCATCAAT
>JBPYDQ010000314.1:0-2977 GCA_051986135.1 Terriglobales bacterium
AACGCCACTTCCGATTGCCCATGGGAATCCACAAAGTTCTTCTCGACCCGCATCTCGGTATCATGCCGGATCAGCCCTTCCACCATGGCTGCAACTTCCGAATGGGAGAAATTCCTGGCCTGTGCATAGATGCAGACGGCATTGGTTTCCACATGCCAATACACCAGAACGCCGTCGCCGCGATAGCGGGATCGCCACTCACTCATCAGGTTTTGGCTCCAACTGCCGAATCGTTTCCCATCTGAAGCGCAGGCATGTCCTTCGCCCCAAAGCCGGGGATTGCGGATGGCCAGCAGCTTGTTGACAACCGCTCCGCTGGCGTTCCTCAGAGCTTCGGCCGAAAAATAGGTCTTGCGCACGTAGAGCAATTCTTCGTAGGAGTACTGGCGGTTCGCTTTGGAGATCCGGCGAATGCCAACATTGGTCCCTTCGGCGAACAGGTCCAGCAAAAGCAGCGGACGTAGTTGCTCGCGGGAACGGACTTCTTTCGTGCCGGAGTGAGTGAAGAAGCGCGTGAAATCCACCAGGCGATCCGCCTCGACAAAGATATCCAGCAAGTCCAACATTCCGTATTCATCGTCAATGCGATCCTTAATCACCGTGAGACTTCTCGGCTCCTGCTGCGGCTCCAACTTCGCTACCCAAAACAGACCGCGGTCCGATTTCTTGTTGGGAAAATAGATCCGCACGTGCGACAGCTTCGACATCCTTTGGTCGAAATCCCTCAATGCCACCGACATCCGCTTCTTCAAAGAATCGATAAAGCCCGCTGCTTCCAGAGGCTGCCCCAGGCGCTGGTAGTGAGCTGCCCGGCGAGTTTCATCGTGCCAATCGCGGGGAAGATCTTCATTGGGATTTCGGAATGCGTGTGATCCCTCTACCCAGACCTCTTTACACTTGAGGGCCCGCTGCAGTTTTTGCAACACACAAAGCTCGTAGTAATGGCGGTTTACCTTGGTCTCACCGTCTACCTCCTCGAATACCTTAGATGCCCAGCTGGGAGGGACCACGCCGTCAATCGGGACCTTCTCCTCAAAATATCGATGCTTTCTTCCCTTCTCATTCACATGCCGGTGAATGTATTCCAGCGCTTCGATAACCGGCTGAAAGCGGTTCTCACTGCGGAAAGCAACATTGTCCAGCAGCATGGGCAACATGCGGCGGTAGTGGCGAACGAACTTATCGCGCATGAGCGTTTGCTTGATCAGCCGGTACTGCGGCCCGCTATGCCGGAACTCGTCCACCAGTTCCTGGAACGTCTCTTCTTTGACCGCCGGCAACAATACCTCACGGATAATTCCATCGGGTTGGGTCACTACGGCTTCGGCAATCTGGGAAAGAATCTGCATCTTGCCGTCCACGTGCTTCAGGTTTTCGATCAATTCCCTGTTGAGCTGATTGTCGCTGCGAACATCCACCCGATGCACGATATCGATCGCCATGCGTACGACATCGTCCAGAACCTCCCTGGTCCGGACATGCAGAAAACAACCCAGCAATGCATAGCGAATTGCATCGGGGTGCTCGCGCATCTCGCTGGCTTTTTCATTCCACGCGCGGCGCTTGAGCACTTGGAGCACTCGGATCGGTGTTGAGACAAACGGCTCCACTGCGAGACCGACAGAGCGTAAGAGACGCAGTTTCGTGATCTCGTTGCCCAAGTTCTCCACGCCAGCATTTGCGGCATCGGCCTTGAGCAGCTCGAACGTGGAAAGCGTTCCCTCTTCACCAACGAGCAACAGTGCGTCCATTCGCGAGCGCACGTCCGCCGCTATCTGGGTCGTGAGGCGTTCATACAGATCGCGAAAATATCCATTCAGTCCCGTGTTAACCAGCCGTTGCAGCTCCGGCTCTGCTGGTAACTCAACCCGCAGTTCTCGCAGCCGGCGGCAAGCGGCATCCAGCAGTTTTTCCGACGTGATGGCGAATTCTGCTTCCTCACGACGCAAGCGTTCTTCCAGTTCCTGCTTGTCAGCCGCTGTCGCAAACCGCCAGCCGGTAAAGGCGCGGATCTGGGCCAAATGATAATCGCGCGTGCTGCCGGTTCTCCGGTAGTCATCGCTGTGGTCCCACAGCAGCCCCAGTTGTTTACCCAAGAACAGCCTGACCGATTCCGGCACCTCTTGAAGTGTTTCCGGGAAATAGCCCAGGTACCGCAACGATTTCAATAAAACGGCAATTCCGTGGCGGTTGTGATCGCCGCGGTAGCGATATACGAAATCGAACTCGTCCGGTCCGAGTTGGAAGCCCTCCGCCAGTTCCTCTTGCAGGTACGATGATTTGAAACGTGGGTACTCCCCCTCCATGCAACCTCCGCAATCCGGGGGAGGAACCCCAGAATATCATTTCGAGGGCAGCCTGTTACTCGATTTCGAACGCTTGTTGGGTCTTATCGCAGCTTCCCTCCCGTTAGCCCTCCAGGCGTGCATGCGCGAGAGCGTCAGCGAAGCCTTCGGCCCAGATTCGTTCAAAGACTGCCGTGATCGGTGCTACCCGGATTGATCGAATTCAGCTCGTCGCCCCACTTCCCGTTTGCGCGTGAGCGCAAGTCAGAGAAGTCCAGAACCTGAATTTACCCAGAAGTAGAAACAACGTCGTTTAAAAGCAACGAAGAAGGAGAAACTATGTCAGAAACCAGCACACTGATAGGCTACCAGGGCAGGACGATTTCACGTCAAGAACTAGCCCTCATACCAACCCCGGCCGCAACCTCGACGCACGTGCCTATCCCGCACCACGAAATTGTTCAGGCGCTAGTCGAAACGCTCGGCTTTCGGCACATACGCGTGGCGGCAGACGAGTACGCCGTGTCGCCGGATGGAATGAAAATGTTCGGAGTGCTCGATCTCGAAACCGAGATGCACGGAGCGCGTTTCGCAATCGGCTTGAGGAACAGCCACGATCGAACGATGCGGCTCGCGCTCACTTGCGGCTACAGGTTATGGTGAGCTCACCATAACCTGTATGCGGAGCAAAT
>JBPYDQ010000315.1:0-6825 GCA_051986135.1 Terriglobales bacterium
TTTGTGGGGACAAGTGCGCCTCAGTCGGTCACGCCTCCTTCCTGCCATCTGCAGGCGTGCATGACGAAGGAAACCAAACTGTCGAAGCCTCCGCCACCGTAGGGATTCACATTCGAAGGAGATGGGACCGACAGAGACGCGCTTCGCCCGTCATCATTAGCCGGTTGCCAATGAACGGGATTCCGTTGCTCGCTGGGCCACCGAAGGGCCCATGTCGATGAGATGGTAGCGATGATGCTTGTGATCGTGGTCTCTACCATCGTCTGCTGGCGGCGAAATAGGGGTCGCCAGCTCAGCGAATAACTTTAGCGCAGTAATCCAAGTCAATGTTCTGGATTTTATGGTCATTTTCTTTGTGAAGCCGCTTGCAGAGAGGTACAGGCCAAATCACGCCAAGAATTTACTGCGACTCTGGTATTCCTCAGTCCTAGTTAAAGGGGTGAAGTACCCGAGCGTGACACCTTGATTCCATCGGACGACAACCTCCCTTGCTGATGGAAGTACCAGCAGATGGATTCGCTTGCTTGGGGCGCTAACAAGGAGAGCAAAGGGAAACGCTGACAACCTGAAGTGGTGAGGGCGGCTGACTCGCCAAAACCGGTCCCGGATAATGTACCCGCCAGTCAGTCTTGCCAATCAATCTCTTGCGTTATCTCATCCACGATCTCGAACAGGAGACGACACAGTTGGCATCGTACCATCACAAGAGCAAGGAATTTGCTGCAATACTCGGAAGTCTCCTCAGCGGACTCCTCGCGTGCCGGTCGCTCGCTTTCTTTCCTCGAAACGACTACGCACGCGACCACCGATGTCGTGTACCCTGCTGGAAATGTTTTCCCGCGCTTCTCTGCCGGTGACGGGGGCAAGTAGCATACCAAAGCCGAGACCCAAACCCGCTCCGACCAGCACCCATTTCAAGTGGCTGGGCCGCTCAAAGTGGTCTAGTATTTCCGCAGCGACGTCACTAAGCCTGTCAGCCTGGTGTTCCCGTTTTCTGTGTAAGAGATAAAGCCCAGTCCCGAGGAGTGCCTCTAGGAGTTGATTTCTGGTGTGTTTTCTCATGAACATTCCTCCTTTAGATTGTGAGCGAGAAAAGAGACAGACTTGGTTCATGTACCGGCATACAAGGAATTCCGCTGATTCACCAGGCTGTCCTTACCGTCCCAACCCACACTGATTAGGCGGTGACAATCGCATCGGCATTGCAAGCTCGAACAACGCCAGTGCTGACGTTGCCGACAACTAGTTGTCAGACCATCTGCCGCAAGCCTCCGGGATGGCGGCCCATTCTCATTTATGCAAGGAAGATGTGCGGCCTTGGTACGAGAACGACGAGGGGCATCTAGCTTTCGATTCTCCCGCATGCGAGATCACACGATGTTGAAATGCTGCGCCGGACCCGGATGCGAATGCCGTGATTTTGATGGACAGACCGAGCCAAGACAGACGAAGGCATCCCAGCTCGGCCCATGCTCCATAGTGACATCGACCCTGAAACTAGGTGAACTGGACGCAGGAGAGAACTGTCAAAGCTGACAGAGGGTATTGGGATTGAGCTAGCTTTGGATCACAGGTCTTTAAGAAAGGGAAGGCCCACGCTTTTGCGCTGCGTGATTCTTCGCGTGAGCCTTTGGGGGAGAAAGCGAAGGACACATTATAACCAATGCCGGTCGGCAAGTACCCTTTTTCTTTGTTGTGACTTTTTGCACAGCGAAAACGCTTGGCCACGTCTTATTCGGGTCTGAACGGCACTGAAGGCGCGTACAGACTTGAATCCGCCCTAGCCTTTCGCCTTTTCTTCACTTTCGCGGTACCCAAGGAGATCTTGGGACATCTTGAGTTGTGTACTCATCCGAGTACGACTGTTCTCGGAATGGGTAGGACCACTGGTTTGGCGGATCCTTTTCGGTCTGACGCGCGGAGCTATACTTGCGTTGCTCTATGGCCGTGCCGACCAATCCTTCTATACGCGGGAAATCGCGCGTGGTGTAGATTGATTCTGCGCAAGTCACTGGGCAGTAAGGTTTTTTATCAAGCCAACCGAAGCACTCTCATATTTCCGGAGATGAGGGCTCTGATAGACAAGACCATCGGAATCTTTGGCGCCCTCCGTTCTCCATTACGTCCCCTTTCGAAGCAAATTGTTGTGGCGTTTGTGTATATGGATCGGTTGCACGAGAACAGGAAACAGCTCACAGCGATATCGATCTGATGTTTGTCGGAAAAGTCACTCTTGACCAGGTGCTATCGCGGCTCTCGACATCCGCAAAAGTATCGGGCTCAATCAACCCCACGGTATATTCAGTCCCGGAATTCGAGTCGAAACTTGGGGCGGGGAATCATTTTTTGACCTCCGTGCTCAAAGTCCGAAAGGTATTCCTGCTGGGAGAAAGAGGATGAGCTTAGAATAATGGGTGGAATAGGGCCTTGAAGGCTAGGCTGTAACGCCTCGCCCGCTCTGGGCCCATTCGTTCCTGTGGCCATTGCTTCAACGATTTCACGCCAACGATCCCAAGGGCACTCTCGATCGACCTGTCGATGATGGACCAGGTTAGGTGACTGATCACACGTTCGACTACTTCGGCTGTTTACTCGGAACGCAGACACAAGGAAACAATAATGACTACCTCGGCCGGGTGTGCCGGCCAGCGTCCATTCCTGGATCACTTCAGATCGTTGAAGCGCACGTCATCGCGAGTAACCAGGATTGCCAGGTTGCGCTTCTTTTGCGATTAAACAAAATGCCTGCTAACCAACAGGAGATGCGATTGCTCGTTATCTCCCGAGGAGCTAGCCGAAGGTTGCTGGCCGGTTAGAAGATCAGCTTGCCCATAAGCTGGCCGACACGGCCCGGCGCCGTGTTGGTCGCCTGACCGAACTGCCCGCTGCCCGCGTTGCCAACTACGGAATTTGCTAGGAAGTTCGGGTGATTAAAGATATTGAACATCTCAATACGGAAGTTCAGGGCCACTCTCTCGGTAATTTTCGTGTCCTTCTCAACGCCGGCATCCGTGTTGATCGTTCCCGGCCCGTTGAACGAATATTGCCTGGCGCTGCCGGTCACGCCACAAACTTCGTACCCGCAGCTGAGGTTGCTCGCAAAGTCTGCCGGATTGAAGTATAGGTGCGCCGGGTTATGTGGATTCTCTTTCTGGAGAGGAGCGATTTGGTTGGGAAAGTCGAGTCCGATGTTGGTCATAGCAAAGTCACCTCCGCTTGCCAGACTTATCGGAACCCCCGTGTTGAAGCGGGTGACCCCCGTAATGTGCCATCCGCTGGTAATCCGGCGTGAACCAAACCAGCGGTCGAACGGGACATTCCAGTTGTAGCTCAACACCAGATTGTGTCTCATATCGAAGGTTGAAGGGCCATAGGCTTGACGCGGATTGCGCGGGTCATAAATGGCAGAAACGTCGTCCAGGGACTTAGCGTAGGTGTAGCTCATCAGGAAAGTGAGGTCACGAGCGCGGCGTTCTACAGAGGCCTGCAGCGAGTTGTAGTTCGAGTCTCCGTTGTTGATAATCCAGTTGGTTGCGGCGAACGCCACCACCTTACCGCCGGCGGAATTGTGGTACTTCGGGCTGATGGTTTGGTTGTCGATCAGCCCAACCAACGTACCGTAGTAGCTTTGGCCGTTTTGGGTATAGACCCCACCCTCGCCGCCCGGCCCGCAACCGATTAGCGACTCGCAGAGCGATGCGCTGCCATAAATCAAGTTTACGCCACGCTGAATGTGGTGTCCCTGGGTTCCCACATATCCAATGGTCAGGACCGTCGCCTTGTCGAGTTGTCTCTGGATCGAGACGTTATAGTGATCAGCCATCTGCGTCTGGTTGTGGTTGTAGTATCCCGGCACATATAGAGGCATGAGAGATCCGAACTGGAAGTTCGGAAACGGACCGGGTCCTGAGGGAAAGGTAAAGGGGAAATGCTGTCCTTGCGACACTCCGGTTGCACGGGTGATGAAGGGGCTTGCGAACTCGGTCGGCTGTGGCGAAGCCCAATACAGGCCCCAAGGAGCATCGCCGATAATGCCGAAGTTACCTTGGTCCGCAACCCCTAGATAATAGACACCGTAAGCTGCACGAATGCTGGTCTTGTTCTCGCCCCAGATGCCGCCTGAAGGTGCATACGCGATACCCAAACGAGGTCCGAAGTTGCTGTACTGGGTGGGAGAGATAGTGCTCGGAACTCCCGGGTCTCCCGGAACCACGTTACCTTCGGGCGAGTTGGGGAACTTTACGGACTGTAATCCTGGGACCGGCGTAGTCAAGCGACTATAGACATCGCTCCACGGCCTAGCTACGTCCCAACGCAGACCATAGCTAATGGTCAAGTTGGGACGCATCTTCCAGGAGTCCGCGCCGAACAGAGCAAAGTAGTGTGTACGGTTGTCGAGGTACTGAACCGAGCACTGGACGAAAGTCCCGGGAGCTCCCAGGTAGTAATCAGAAACGTCCGTACCCGTCTGATTGCCCGTGAACTGGAAGTATCCGTTAGGCCCACATTCATTTCGAGCATTCAATTGGTAGTACCGCAAATCACCACCAAAGCTGATCGAGTGACTGCCGATTGTCTTGCTGAAGGTGTCGCCGATGCCGTAAGTAGTATCAGGCTGATAAAGATTCAACCAGTTGTTGCCGACAGCAAAGCTATTGAATATGAGCGTTGGCATTGACAACGGATACCCTGGGGTTCCGGTAGAGATTAGACCCCCGCTTGCGGGATCCGTATTGAAGCCATAGATAGAGTAAGAAGAAATCGGCGTACCGGCCGGTTGTGCGGTACGCGTAGCCGTGCGGAAGAACTGAAGGCGAAAGACGTTGACATTAGAGGGGCCGATGGTCTTGGTGTTGCTCAACGAGAACAGTTGATTGCGCGAGGGTACTTTAACTGGATAGCCCGGCACGTCTACCTGTGAGAAATACTGCTGATTGTAGACGGGTTCGATAGCGGTCGCATCGTCGTAATGATAGTAGAACGCCCAGTCACCAGTCGTGCGATTGACGAGGTCAATTCGTTGCGACATGTTCGTGTCAATGATCGATGCCTTGTGGCTCGAGTCCGAATAGTTGGTCACGCCGATATTTGCCAGGGGAATTTGCGACAATGTCAACTTAGCAACCGGATCGATGTAGGCGGAGAGATTGCGGCCAGGCACGGAATTGCCGTTGCTGTCGGTGGTCATCACCGGCGCACCCATTTGACTGTACATCGTGGGAGTGCAAGCCGGACTACAGGACGCTCCCTCACCGACGATCGGTCCGCCAGCGGGGTTGCGGTTCATAAGGGTCTGAGCCCAAGCAGCGCCCTGGACCGGGACGTCAATCAGGCTGTCCGGAAAGATACCGCTGCGTTCGTCGTTACTCAAAACTTGCAGCACGCCAGTAGTGGCTCCGGCTACCTGACGCGTGCCCTGATAATCAGTAAAGAAGAAGATCTTATCTTTCCAGATCGGACCACCCAGGACGCCACCGAACTGATTTCGCTTCAACTCGGCCTTTGTGGTGTCGAAGTAGTTGTACGCGTCCAGTCCCTGGTTGCGGTAGAACTCAAAGAGGGCACCGTGGAGACTATTGGTTCCGGACTTGGTCACCGTGTTCATTACTGCACCGGTGAACTTGCCGTACTCGGCGCTGAAGCTGTTGGTCAGCAGGCGAAACTCAGCAATCGAGTCGGCGTTGGGGATCAAACCTGCGCCCATGTTCTTGGTCTCGTTGACCTCGGCGCCATTCACCAAAAAGGCGTTGGCGTACTCCGGCTGACCATCAGTGGAGACATTGCCCGATGAGCTATAAAGTCCCGAGGCGGGCGAGCGATCGTTGTAGCTGCTGTTTGTGTTGCTCGGGGAAACACCTGCCTGAAGCGAGAGCAGATCAAGGAACGAACGGCCGTTAAGCGGCATGGCGAGAATCTGATTCGTCTCTATTGTGGTACCTAATGCCGAACTCGTCGTTTGCACCTGCAGAGCACTGGCATCCACCGAAACGGTCTCATTCACTTCGCCGATTTGAAGAACAAAATCGAAGTTCAAAGCGTCATTGACGTTGAGATCAACGTCCTGAATGACGCCGCGCTGGAAACTTGCAACCGAAGCCTCTAGACGGTAGTGTCCGGGGGGCAAAGCAAGAAAACTGTATCGTCCTGATGAATCCGACGTCACCGTGCGGCTGTAGCCCGTGGCCACCTGGGTGGCTACAACGGGCGCGTTGGGAATCACGGCGCCGGACCGGTCACGTACATAACCAACAATCGATCCGGTTACGTCCGCCCACAGTTGCACGTTGCCGAGAAGCACGATCAAGCAGAGAACAAAGCAGAGCCAGCGACGAGTTTCCATGAGACGCCTCCGTGGATTACTGCCGAGGACGCAGCGCATTTGTACTACAATACCAACAATACTCTCGAACAAAATAATTCACGCGATACAAAACAACTACGCCTTAGACGGCAAAATACCGATTTCTCAGAATCCTACAAGCGAAATAGTGTGAAATCGGTTCGCGGAACGAACCTGGGAACCCCGGGTTGATCAGATTCCTACCAGTTGGAAAAACATGATAGTCTTATGATAATATGATCGAACTGGGTTATTTTCAGAGCTACAAACTGCTCACGACGCTCCGGGCGCCTGAGATAGGGTGACTATAGTTTTCCTTGGGGGACCGCTTTTCCCGCCGATTCCGAGCGGGATCTCCCGTTTCTTGGCAAAGCCAATGCTTGCAATGATGCAACGATTGGGACCAAATCCGCCTGATCCTCTAAAAACAACTACTTTGATTCTTCCCGTCGAGCTCGCAGTAAGCTCCTCGGAGCAGCTAGGTC
>JBPYDQ010000316.1:0-3495 GCA_051986135.1 Terriglobales bacterium
CGGGCGCGCACGCTGCTCCAGACAAATCGCGAGCTGGTGAATGAGTTCCTTGCCAGTCAACCGGAATTGGATTGCGAGCCCAGCCGATTTGGTACGACGATTTTTCCGCGGCTTAAGACGGGTAATGCTGCGGAATTTGTCGCACGGTTGCGCGATCAATATGAAACCAGCGTGGTGCCGGGAGAATTTTTCGAGCAGCCGCAACATTTTCGTATTGGCTTATGCGGCACGACAGAGAGCCTGCGGGGAGGATTGGAGCGGATCGGGGCAGCACTGAAAAAATCGAAAGCTTAACGAGGGCGACACAAGGGAACATGGAGGAAGCATTCGAGATGATAAGTCACGGTCGCGCTGTACTTTACCTGATGCCAATCGCCATTTCCACTCGCAATTCTGCATCTTTATATACGCATCTTTTGCTCACCAAACTGCTAAAAGCGCGGCGCTCTTTCACAATCCGTTTACCCCCGATCGCATTGGGACCGGAACTTTTACCATAACAAGCTTGGGCATGGGTTCATCGAACTTGATGCGATTGGTGCAGGCGCCCAGCACGTTGAATAGCGGTGAGAAACTCACTTAAACCTTTGGATTGGCTTGGGATGACTAGTTGCGTTTCATCGGCCACTCTGGCGCGGCTTTTGGATATCGCGCAGAATCGCGCAGGTATGATGCGTTTTCCGGACCGGAAATTCTCTGTCATTTATCTTTGCAATACGGAAGCGGCTGTGGCTCGTCCGTGGGCATTCGATCACAAGATCGCCGAGATATATCTGGCGAGCCATTTCAAGAGGGAACGACGGAATCCTCGCCCTTCCAACAGCTGGCGGAGGAAAGGGCAAGCTCCAAGAACATAGAAGCTCCCATTTCAGATGAGCGCGCAAGAGCCGTCTCGCTATATTGATGGATACAAAACGGGACATTCTGGACTCTATCGACCAAAAACGGAAACACTTATTGCCCCTTTCCTTCGCCGAGGCGCTTAATGCTTGCAAGTATTTGATCCCGCATGGTTTGCATCGCTAGTCGAGTCCCTTTTAATTTAGAAAAGCCGTGCTACTTTTTCTAAATCAGAGCGAAACTATATTTCGCCTCTGACCGGCCGCGCACGCCTAGCTAAATCTAGGGAACTCGGCACTTGGCCGTGGTGTCCTATTAGAGAGACAACAATGCTAGAAGCCAGATTTCTCACCAAGCACTACAACCATATAACCGCTGTGCATGGCATAAGCTTCACGATTGGACCTGGAGAAATTCTTGGATATTTAGGTGCGAATGGAGCAGGAAAGAGCACCACTATCAAGATGCTCACAGGTCTCATCGAGCCTTCTCAAGGTCAGATTCTCTACCATGGACAAAGCATCTATGACGACCTTGTCGCATTCCAGCGCTGCATCGGATACGTACCTGAAGAGGCGTACCTCTATCCTCACCTCTCCGGCCGCGAATATCTGCAACTGGTTGGCCGCCTCAGAGGAATTCAGCGTGCAACACTCGAACCAAAGGTGGACGAATTTCTTCGCCTGTTTGGTCTTTGGGATGACCAGTTTGCCTCCCTGTCTTCCTATTCAAAAGGCATGCGTCAGAAGGTTCTGCTGTCGGCTGCCCTGTTGCACAATCCCGAAGTGCTGATTCTCGACGAACCGTTTTCCGGTTTGGACGTAAGCTCTGCTCTGGTATTCCGCCGCTTGTTAACTGGACTTGCCCAACATGGAAAAATCATTCTTTATAGTTCGCATGTTCTTGAAGTGGTTGAGAAGATCTGCTCGAAAGTACTGATCTTGCGGCGTGGCGAAGTGGCAGCTTACGATTCGATTCACCAACTTCGAAAGCTTATGCAACAACCCTCGCTCGAAGCTGTGTTTTCTCAATTAGCGGACGTGAAAGACGACACGGAAATCGCTGACCGGATTATGGAGACGGTTACTTCCCAGGGAGGAAAAGCGCCAATATCGCGAAGTTTGTCGCCATCGATTGAAGAAGAGTCACCCAAAACATCGCCGTCCTGGTCGGAGCGGTCAGTTGGTATCCGTGGAATTCGCAAAGTGCTGTTGCAGATCCCCGGTTATCTCAGGGATGTTGGCAAAGATATTAGGCGTTCACTTCGAGGACTTGCTGCGTCACCCGGATTTACCGCGGTCGCGTTATTGTCTCTAAGCTTAGGGATCTGCATCGCCACGTGCGCGTTTAGTGAAATGAATGGCATGGTGCTGCGTAATCTTCCCGTAGTCTCGAAACCGGACGAATTGGTGACATTCGACTGGCCGGTAACCTACCCCGGCTACAAGCGCTACCGCGAACGCAAGGACCTGTTCTCTGCCACGACTGCATATATTGCTCCAGTACCTTTTACGGTTTCATTTGGCGGACTGAAACAGAGGATTTGGGGGCATCTCGTTAGCTCTTCGTACTTCTCCACGTTCGGTCTTCACCCGGCTTTTGGGCGCCTCTTTGGGCCAGCAGAAGACAACCCCGGGATTGCTCCCGAGGTAGTTGTGAGCTACCGGTTTTGGCAAAACCACCTGGGGTCCGACCGGGGCATTATCGGTAAGACCCTGCAGGTCAATGGACAGCCATGTACCGTTGTCGGGGTGGCGCCGCCGAACTTTCTGGGGGCGTCACCGGCTCTGTATGTGGCGGACTTGTGGATTCCAGCTACCGTCGACAGTCATGTGGCGCCGGAGCTAAGCGGCAACGCTCTTGAGCGGCGCGACGTGGCTCTATTTCATGTGGTCGGTCGACTGAACAGGGGCGTGAGTAGCGAACGGGCCGAGGCTGAACTGGATGCGGTTTCGCGGCAGCTACAACAAGACAGCGGAGCGGTTGCAAATCCCGACAAGACTCCTGGTATCACGTTGGCCGCAGGCGGCAAACTTCTGCCACTGCGCAAGGAAGACCTGCCGTTCTTCACCTCATTTTTTCTCATCATGGCGGGCTTGGTGATGTTGATAGCTTGCGCCAATGTCGCCAACATGACGCTCGCGCGAGTCATCCGCCGGCGAAGGGAAATCGCTATCCACATGGCCTTGGGAGCGGGGCGGTTTCGCATCGTACGCCGTTTGGCCACGGAGAGCATGCTGATCGCGGCTGGGGCAGGCGTACTTGGTTACGCAATGTCGACCTGGCTTATGTCTCTGGGCTCCAAACTGCGAATGCCGTTTCCGATGCCCGTCAGTTATGACCTGAGGCCTGACTGGAGGGTTCTGTTACTCGCTATGGCGGTTACTGGCATTGCCGGGCTCGGGTTCGGGCTTGCTCCCGCGCTACAAGCGACGCGGGGAAATTTGATTCCTGCCCTCAAAGAGGGTGGGACATTCTTGCTGCCCAGGTTTCGGCACTTCTCGTTGCGAAACCTGTTGATGGTAGCGCAGTTTGGCGGCTCGCTGACTCTGTTGGTGATTCTGGGCCTATTGTCGCTGGGTATTCAAACTACCCTGGGCATTCAGGAAGGTTTCAATCCGCAAGGCCTGTATTTAGTGTCGCTGGATCCGATTC
>JBPYDQ010000317.1:0-13130 GCA_051986135.1 Terriglobales bacterium
GACAAATGATTCCAACGGACCGTATGGTGGATGGCAAGGTCGGTTTCATCATCGAGGAGCGCGCAGCAGTAACTATGGGATGGTCTCAACTCAAGGCATTAAGGGATGCTCTAAATAATGCAGTCGAACGTTTTGAAAAAGCCAACGGCAAGATCGAGTTGGACAAGCTAAAGCTACCTGAATGAGAACGGACCAAAATGCTCTGTTGGCCGGATTCTGGCGCTAATTCTCTATGCGTTTTCTATGCGTGTTCTATGCGTGAACTGGGTACAAAAGCAGCATACGAGGGACAGCGCAGAGGAGCGAAAACTCAATCGTTTCTGTCTGTTGTTGGCTGCTGTTGTCTGGCGTGTAGCGCAGGTTTGCCCTCATAACCCAAAGGTCGGTGGTTCAAATCCACCCCCCGCAACCAATCCTTTCAACAACTTGCAAACTCCCCTAAAACGCTAACTACTGCCGGTTCATCCAACCGGACACTGCCATCAGCAGGAACCGGAACGGGTCCAAGTTTTGTCATGAGGAAACTGACATTACCACCGGATCACCGGCAGTGCACGGCCCTTTCGGCGATCCCTTGCAGATCCATGCAGATCGAGTTTCCGGACACTACAGGATAAGCACATCTGTTCGGAGACTTCGAGGTTTTTGGGGGCCCCATTCTGTCGGACCGAACGTTAATTGAAAACATTATAATATTTTGTTAACATAGATTAACTCGAGCCGCTAGATGATTATCGCTGATGCGTCGGTGCTTATCGCCCTTGCGACAATGCGGAGCCTTGATCTGCTCCGCTCTGTGCATCACGGCGTTTTGATCGGACCCCAGGTCAAAGCAGAAACGGTCGATGCCGGCAAAGGAATTTCTGCTCCGGGCGTGGAGCACATTGAAAAAGCACTGGATGATGGTTGGCTTCAAGTCGCGCGACTCTCGTCGAAGGAAAGGAGCATGGCGCACAGCATCATTTCCAAGGGTGGTCTGGACGCGGGGGAGGCGGAGTCCATTGCCCTGGCCAGCTCTCGCAAACTCATGGTCATCCTCGATGACAAGGCGGCCCGCTCATTTGCTGAGATTATGGGGATCACGTTCCTTGGAACTGCGGGACTGCTGTTCCAGGCATTTGTGAAAAAGCATTTGACCCTGGCTGAACTCGAGGATGCAGTAGCGACACTGAGTCAAACAATCTGGCTATCACCAGCCGTCGTTTCTGACATATTCAGGAAGGCTCGGGAGGTTGACCGATGAAAAAGGAACAGATGGTAGGAACGAGGCTACCTGAGACAGTGGTCCGGGACCTCGAAGCAATCGAACAAGTCGAGCAAGCAGATCGCTCAACGACGGTGAGAAAACTCCTTTCTCGAGCGATAGGGGACTGGAAATTGGACCACTCTTCGCGTCTGTATAGCAGCGGCAAGCTCACGCTAGCACGTGCGGCCCGTGAGGCGGGAGTCTCGCTCTGGGAAATGATGGATTATGTGAAAACCAAGAAAATCACTGCACAGTATGACCTCGAGGATTTTCGGCGAGATCTAAAAGTGGTCATGGGCCGGTGAGAGTCCTGTTCTGTTTCATCAAATTTGGCGCTTTCATCGGAACTGATCGCGCTTGCATGCGGCATCGATCAGGATTGGAAACCTCAAGGTTGAGTCAAGGATCATGTCACATCGCGGGCTAGCAGCTGACAACCACGCCTGTCCATTAGCTGTCCAATAACGGTTCCTCAGCATTCCTTACAAAGTCTTAGGGAGCCACCCGCGTCTTGTAAGTTGTTGAAATTCCGACCATCGGTCGGCTCATAACCCAAAGGTCGGTGGTTCAAATCCACCCCCCGCAACCAAGAAAGCCTTTCGTTTCAGTAACTTCTGCGAAACCCCGCAACCATCCGAATTGGTAAACAGGCTCGTGGCCTTGGTGTGCGGCCTTCTTGCCACCGTGACCGTCGCGAGGACCTTAAAGTACATCAAACCTTGAGAGTACGTCATACCTTGGCGTAGCCGCGTTCCTGTAACACCCAGCTGTTGCCGTCTGGATCGGAGAAGTTGGCGAAGCTGGCATAGTCTCCGCGCGCGGGGTCGATCCCTGATGCGAAGCCTCCATCCCATGCACCAATGGGCATCTTGTGGCGAATGTCACCGACATCGACACCATGATCGAGCAGGTATTTTCGCGCGGCCTCAAGGTCCGCGACGACGAGATAGACGTTGCGAAGTGAACCGACTGGCGCATCGGTGAGTCCCTTACCTATTTGGATCGAGCAACTGGAGCCCGGTGGAGTAAGCTGCACTACGCGGAACATGTCGTTCGGCGAATAGTCGACATCGAGCGTGAAGCCGACCTGATCGACATAAAACCGCAGCGCTCGCTCGATATCACTCACCGGCACCGTAATCACTTCGACTGAAAACGTTGGCGTTCTCACGGTTACGTCTCCCCTTTCTCGTCGAAAATCCCCGTATTCGCCGCTGCGAGTCCGAGTGCCCGCTCATGCCGACTTGCGGCTGGGGAGTACTTCGGCGACGGTGAGCTCGCGATCCGGGCCGTGTGGAATTACGGTTTGACCCGGCTCAAGATGAAGCTGTTTGCCGTCGAGCTGCACCGAGACGATATCCGGTTCAAATGATAAGAAATTGGAGATGCGGCCGACCTCGGGATAAGCCTCGGGATACGACCAGACCGCCAGATGCGCGTTACCAATGTCGTAGTAGCTGCATAGCCCTTTGTACGGGCAGAACGTCTGGCGTTCCACGGAAGTAAGCGCAGACTCATCAGCATCAGCACGTGGAACGTACCACCGCGGCGCAAAGCCGGACTCGTAAAGAGCTATGGGTCGTTTGGTATTGGCAACGATGCGGTCATCATGGCGGACTATGAGATGACGGGATGTCTGGCGGATGTCAATGCGGTGGTAGCTGTCGGCGGCGTGGCCGACGATCCGTTCGTCCTCTTCGTAGAATGCATCCATGGACGGCCAGGCGAATGCGACCCGTCCGCGCAGCTCGTCGGCGTACGTCGGGAGATCGGTGTGTTGCCACGCTCCCCGCGATGCGCTCTGCTGGCCTGCCAGTACGGTGTACCAAGATGTCGGCCCAAGATCGGGATGGTGGCTCGTATGCTCGGTGCTTTGGAGAGTGTTTGGAGAGACATCGGTCTCAGGGAAATAAGCCATCGGGTAGTGGCCCGGTTCGAAGAGCAGAAAAACATTCTCGCTATCAGCGATCCAGTTTCCGCCGAAGCGCACGCGCATCCGCCGACGTAACGGTTCAACATACAATAGTCTCTTCGGCAGCGGCTCCGGTACGAGAAATCGGCCGATTGCTCCAGTTGACAACGGACCTTGTTGCCATGACAGTCCCATAATTCCTCCTTCTAATGAAAGCAAAACCGAAACGACATTACGCCGCTGTCGTTGAGCTCACAGCGACAACATCGTGGATCGATGGCACCGATGAGAACAGCGGTATCAGCCCTTCTACCAACGTGGGATGAGTTAGAACGGCATCCCGCAGTGCCGTATAGGGCAGGCCCCCGATCATTGCAACCTGGACGGCCGCCATGATCTCCCCCGCGCTGACACCCAGCGCCGTAAAGCCGAGGATATGATCGCTTTCGGCTTCCACCAGAGCTTTCAGAAATCCCCGAGTTTCCGAGAGAGCGCGTGCACGTAAATTTGCTTCCATCGGCACCTTGAAAAGGCGATATGAAATGCCCTGTGCTTGTGCTTCCGTTTCGCTCCGGCCGATGCGAGCGAGTTCAGGATCGGTGAAAAGGCAATATGGAACCTGTCGGCCAGTGGTCACTCGGTTGCCGCCAGTCAAATTGGCATGGACAACGCGAAAATCGTCGACACTGATGTGTGTGAACTGCGGGCTTCCAGCAACCTCACCGATCGCCCAAACGCCAGGAGCCGTCGTCTGGAGTCGCTCGTTAACCTTGATATACCCGCGGTCGGTCACTTCGACGCCGGCCAATTCCAATCCAAGTCCTTCAGTATTCGGAATGCGGCCAATGGCCACCAGCAGATGAGTACCCTTAAGGATGTTGTCCGCTCCCTGTTGCTCGACGATGACGTTCACTGACTGACCAGATTTTCCTGAAACTCGCTTGATCCCTGCCTCCAGATGAACGTCGATGCCCTCGTCCTCAAGCAGACTGCGAAGAGCCTCACAAACATCTTCGTCTTCTTTAGACATCAACCGCTTGTTCGGATCGATCACCGACACATGGCTGCCAAATCGTCGCATCGCCTGGGACAGTTCTATTCCGACGTAGCCGCCGCCGATAACAAGGAGACGTTCGGGAACTTCGTCGAGTTCGAGTGCCTCGATATGCGTGAGCGGTCGCGCGTCGGCAAGACCAGGAATCGCTGGCAACGCAGCGCGGGTACCCGTACTGACGATCACGGTTGTGCCGCGCAGTTGACGGGTGGTTCCATCAGGGAGGGTCGCCTCCACGGTTCTCGGAGCTATGAATCGTCCTGTGCCGAAGATGAATTCTGCTCCGGTTTGCCTGTAGTTTTCTAGGTACATCTCGTTGAGGCCGGTTACCATTTTGCGCTTGCGATCACGCACGCCCGACATGTCAATCGTGTAGTCCTGATCGGTGATGCCGAATTCCTTGCCTCGGCGAAAGTACGACACCACCTTCGCACTGTGGATGATGTTCTTGCTTGGCAGGCACGCGATATTTGGGCATGATCCGCCAATGTATTTGCGATCGACAACGGCGACGCGCTTTCCCTCTCCAGCAAACGTCCACGCAGCAACGGTTGACCCAGTGCCGCCACCTAAAATCACGAGATCATAGTCTTCGAGTTCTGCTTTCCTAATCGGTTTAGCTGAAGAACTTTTCTCAGTAGTTTGCATTCGAACTTTCCTCCTCACATACTGCCCTCAGGATGCAGTGGAGATGCGTGCCGGAAGATGCACCGTTTATCGTTGGCGTGGTGCAGTTTGGCGCAGAAGGGATGGACCCCACCGCGAGCTCGCAGAAACACTTCCGCGGCGATGAGCATGCCTAGAGTCGGCGCAGTGAAATAGAGCCAGATTGCGTGCCAGTAGTTCACATGTAAAGCTGGCGCAAAGCTTCTGGCGGGATTCATGCTCATTCCGGAAAGCGGTGCTTCGAGGGTTATGAAAATCGCGTACAAGAAACCGACCAGATAAGGAGTGTAGTGAACTAGCTTTTCGCGGTTGGATGAGACAAGAATTGTCGACATCAGGACAAAAGAGATTGTGAGTTCAGCGATGAAAGCGATAGCACTACCGCGAACGCCCGGTGCGGTCACGGCGTACTTTATTGCTGGACGGCCAACTGGCAATACATATCTGGCAATGCAGACACCGCCGATCGCGCCTGAGAATTGCGCAACAACATAGATGAGTGCATCCGGTAAAGGGATCTTGCCCAATCGATAAAAAGCTAAAGTCAATGCGGGATTGAAATGGCCTCCGGACTGTTTTCCCCAAGGGCTTATCACAATTGCGACCACAGTTGCACCAACTGCCACTCCCATCAGAGCGCGCAGTTCTACAGTGCTACGAACGAAGTGTCGGACTGGCGAAGCGGGGGACAACAGCAAACTCGCGAAAACGCAGGTGAGGAATAAATACATGCCAACCTCAGCAGCTTCCATCAAGTATTCGGGCCAGTGGAAACGCAAGCATTCGATCGCACTAGCCAGTTCGCTTTCGATGAAAGCTTCCCGCCGTGTTGCACTGAGTACCGACTTGTTTCTCTCAAAGGTCAAGAACGACATTCGCGTTGGGCTCTGAGCAGCACACGAGCACATTCCCCGGAGTTGGTTCATCGAGAGGCTCGGGTTGATAAGTAACTGATCCTGCGATGAGACCAGTCATACATGTGTGGCATACTCCGGTCCTGCACGACCACCTCACGGGAACATCACAGGCCTCCGCCAGTTCGAGCAAACTGCCGAATTTAGAGTTCCATGCGACGGTAATCCCGGAGCGTGCGAAGGAAACTGCAGGTCCAGGTCCCTGCGCCCCCCGTGGCACATGCGGGTTATGATCTGTCTGCTTCAGGCCTGGTTTGACGCTCTCAAGGGCACCGAAGACTTCCATGTGGATGTTCTCAGCGAGTACATCCCACCTTCGTAGTCCATCACGCACGTTCTGCAAGAACGAAGATGGACCGCACAGATAAAAGTCGCAATTCCGCGGAACCCCAATTCTCTCCAGCAAAGCTGTGTCGATGTGCCCTGAACCATCAAAGTCCATCTCCAGTCGGTCGGTTGCGGCGGGCCTGCTGTACACGATATAGCTTCGTGCGCGTGCGAGCCCGTTTAACAGAGAACGTGCCTCTGCCGCGAATGGATGATTGACGCCATCGCGCGTTCCATAAATCCACCAGACTTGCCGTTGTGATCTTTCTGCGGCGAGTGCGTGCAGCATTGCCATCACCGGCGTTGCACCAATGCCAGCGCTTAACAGAACGAGAGGATTCGCGCCAGGTCGCAGGATAAAGCTGCCACGTGGTGCGCTAACCTCCAGGACATCGCCTACTCGTACGTGAGTGCACAGAAACGAACTTCCAATTCCAGTCGATTCGCTCTTTACGCTTATGCGGAAATGGTCGCTGGCTGGCAAGTCGGACAATGAATAGCTGCGAAGAATTGGCGGTTTATCGGGATCTATTTGCAGCCGCAAAACAATGAATTGACCTGGCTGGGGAATAGGAAGATCTTGCCTCTCCATCGACACCAGAAGGAACGAAGTGACATTCTCGCTTTCCTTATGAATATCAGTGACCCGCATCCGTTTGAATCCGGGCCACGCTGGAGCTTGCTCCTCATTGGCGAGTCCCGGATTCCCGGCATCGGTTTTTGCATTTGAGCCTTGCTGGAGTATCGCCTGGAAAGAGGCTTGCCAACCTTTGCTAAGTGCGGGGACACGGAGCGCTCGTACAACATCCTCGCGAGAGTGGCCGGGTAGATACAACAGTGTATCAATGTGGGCCACTGTGAGCTGTTCGGGACCATCGTCGACTTTCACGATGGCATCGCCGGCGCCAACTTCACCTTCCTGCAACACGCGGAAGTAAAACCCTGGTCTGTGGTGGGCAACAAGCAGGGCTGGCATCCGAGACTCGTTCATGCGAATGCCGACGCGGTAGCACGTTACGCGCGGCTGTGTCACCTCGAATATCGCATCACCAATGCGGTATCGGTCACCAATGCAGACCTCGTCATCGGCAAGTCCTTCAACGGTGAAGTTCTCGCCGAACTGGCCGAAAACGAAATCATTGCGTCCAAGAAAGCGCTTCCAATAATCGTAGGACTCCATCTGGTAGACAAATACGGCACGTTGCTCCCCACCATGACCGGCGAGATCCGCTTGCGCATCGCCATCGACATTCAGCTTGCGCACCATCCGGCGCTCTTCAACGGGAAATTTCCAGATCGCTGTTCGCACAGTTTTGCCGTTCCATGTCACTTCATTCGGAAGGCCGACATTTAGCGACAGCAATCGGGCCATTTGACTATGTCCTCTCAGCGAGCGAGATGAAAAGATGTGGCTGTGAGGACACCAAGAGACCTTCGCTGCTTCATTGTGTGCTCCTCTGCTCCCGTCTCTTTCAAAACCTAATCCTTCGGGAGTCTGCTTGGCACGACGATTCGCGACTCATGCTACCGACTTGGATTCGTGCCTCTCGGCCAACGTTCGCATCCATCCGGCGATAGCCTTCCCGATCTCGTCCGGCGAATCTTCCTGAATGAAATGGATTCCTGCGACTGACACCTCGGTTTGTGCTGGCCAAGCGCGGACGGTGTCGAGATTCGCGCCACCGCCGAGGAGCGCACCGGGCTCAGCTTTTATGAACAGCTTGGGCACATCACTGGTCGCCAGCCATTCCGCGTAGGCTGCCACAATCGCATTCACATCGGCGGGTTCGCCTTCGATGGGAATTTCGCGAGGCCACGTCAGCGTAGGTCGCCGCCCTTCGCCTGGCTCAGCGAACGGCCGCCGGTATTCTGCCATCTCTTCGGGTGAGAGGGTGCGCAGAACCGCCCCGGGCACGATCTTTTCGATGAAGAAGTTTTCTTGCAGGACCATTTTCTCGCCAGCATCGGAACGCAGAGCCTGCAAGAACGGACGCATGTTCATCACGTCCCAGTGGTCCCAACCCTGCGGCCGCACGATCGCCTCCATGAATGCGATACCCTTCACGGCCTTGCGGTGACGGTTGGCCCAGTCGAAGCCGAGGCCCGAACCCCAGTCATGGATGACGAGGGTGACCCGCTCGCGCACATTCAGGGCCTCGAGCAGGGCATCGAGGTAACGGCGGTGCTCGACGAAGCGATACGAGCCGGGACCACTGTCCGGCAGCTTTTCGGAGTCACCCATGCCGATCAGGTCGGGTGCGATGCAACGGCCTAGTGGCTGCAGGTGTGGCAACACATTACGCCAGAGATAGGACGAGGTGGGATTGCCATGCAGCAGCACAATGGGGTCGCCCTTTCCCACCTCCACGTACGCCATCTCGCGGCCGAGGACTTGCCGTCGCTGTTTTTGGTATGGAAATGTTGCAGAAATCATGTTCGTTCCCCTTATTTTGATCGCTAGTTTTTCTCTGTAGGCAATGCTAGATACCCTTGATTTCGCCGCCGTCCATCCGGACAGACGTGCCAGTCATCCATCTCGCTGCGGGCGACACCATGAATGCGAGCAAGTCAGCGATTTCGTCCGGCTCCCCGTATCGACTGATCCCCACTTTTTCTGGAAATTGCTTCGTCGCCTCTTCAACGCTCATGTTGTTGGCCGGGGCCCATTTCTCTATGAAGGAGCGGCGCCGCCCCGTCATCACTGGCCCCGGGACAATGCTGTTAACTTGGACTTCATCTTTGATACCTTGCTCGGCGAAAGCTTTCGCTAACGCGGTGATGGCAGCATTGATCGCAGCGACCGCTGCGAAGGCGGGCTTGGGATCAAGAGCCGCACTGCCTGACATAAATACGACTGAGCCTTTCGACTTCTTAAGTGATTCCCATGCATGTATGGTCAACCGTCGTGCACCGTGCAGTTTTAGCTCCGTACCGGCCCGCCATTGTTCGTCCGTCATGTCGAACAAATCAATTTGCGGCACCGCTCCCGCTATATTGAGAAGAGCATCAATCCGTCCGAAGCGATCAACCGTGGTCTTGACGACGGTTGAAGCTGATTCCGGTTGACTCAAATCGATATCGCAAACCACAGGCTCCGCTCCCGCGGCCTTCACTGCATCTGCCACTTCTTTTAGCGCCTCGGCGTTTCGTGCAGCTAGCACAATCGCTGAGAAGTTGCGAGCCAATCGAATCGAGGTGGATCGACCGATTCCTTGGCTCGCTCCGGTAACAATCGCGACGGAATTCAACATGTCTCCTTCCGCGTGTTGGCCAGAGTTTGACCGCACTACCGAGTCTTTTCTCCGCTCAAGCGGACACCGTCTGCTTCGCTTCCTGGATGATGTCCACTACTTTCTCTGGGGCACTGATCAATGGCGTGTGATCAACGGCGAACGAGCGAGTTGTAGCGCCCATGCGTTTCGCCATGAAGTGTTGGGTCTTAGGGTTGATCATGCGATCTTCTTCTGCAATCAAGAACCAAGACGGCTTCGATCTCCAAGCTGGCTTCAGAGCTGGCTCTTGAAGGCACTTCACCGAAATTGGCCTCTGCACAGCTGCCGACAATGCAATTTGTTCTGCGGTTGCATGCTGGGAGAAAGCATTTTTGAAGCCTTCGTCAGGCATCCAGATGAATCCCTCGGTATCCGGGGCGAGTTTAGGCGCCTGAGGATGTGGTTCATCACGATGGAAGACTTGAGCAACGGTCTCGCCTTCGTCTGGAGCCAGCGCGGCGATGTAGACCAACGCCTTAACGCGCTCGTCATTCACTGCGGCGATAACAGCACCGGCATAAGCATGTGCCGCTAGAATCAACGGCCCTTTTGTACGGGACACTGCACGTTTTAATGCGGCAGCATCGTCGGCGAGTGAAGTCAATGGGATTGGAGCCGCAATAACTCGCAACCCTTCACGTTCAAGGCGGAGAATTACGTCTTTCCAACTCGAACCATCGGCCCATGCTCCGTGAACCGCAACTACGGTAGTATTTCCATTAATTGTCACGCTCTGACTCCCTCTTACTGGTTCAAGCCGCAGAAGCTCCACCCGGCACCGCGCTTTGGCCAAGAAACTTGCGCATCCGCTCTGCGATGAAATTGCCAAAATCTTCGAGCGCGAAATGTCCCGTATCAATCAGGTGCAGTTCCGCCTTCGGAATATCCCTTTGGTAGCCCTTGGCTCCTTCAACGGTGAAGAAGGGATCATTCTTACCCCAGAGAATCAGCATTCTGGGTTGCTGGTTGCGGAAATACTCATGCCAGCGGTCATAGAGCGCGATATTTGATTGATAGTTGTGAAGAAGATCGAGCTGAATTGCGACATTGCCCGGGCGATCCAAAAAGAACTGGTCTACCGTGTAGGCATCCGGGCTGATCGCGGTGGGATCGCTGACGCCATGTGTGTACTGGAAGAGAGTTATTTCCTTAGTCAGGAGAGCGCGCACGGGTTTCTCAGTCTCAGAATTGCGATTCGCCCAGAACGGCTTCATTGGATCAAACGCCCCACCGATACCTTCCTTGTAGGCGTTGCCGTTCTGAACGATGATAGTTTCAATAGCATCTGGATGTTTTGAAGCAATCCGGTAACCGATTGGCGCGCCGTAGTCCTGAACGTAGAGGCTGAACTGCTTTAAGCCTAGATTCTTGAAAAGGAGATCCTCAACATGTGCTGCCAAGTTGTCGAAGGTGTATTCGAACTCCTGCGCTGTAGGGGCATCGCTGTAGCCAAAGCCCAAATAGTCGGGAGCAATTACGTGCAACTTGTCCGCTAGTTGCGGTATCAGATCGCGAAACATGTGCGACGAACTGGGGAAGCCGTGCAGAAGTACGATAGCCGGCGAATTCCGTGATCCCGCTTCACGGTAGAAAATCTTTTTTCCGCGTACATCGGCACGATGATAACTTGTCACAACAATCCTCCTTTCGTGTTCAACGAGCTGGGTATGAATGCAAAGATCGATAGCTATCGATTGACCAGGGGCTTGGACCAATGAGCACAAGCGCCACGATGCAAGAGACGTAGAGCAAATCGCATTCGTATCCCGGAGGCCCGAACTGTGCTCTCCCGTTCTCGACGCTGATCAGCTTGATCGAGCTGAAGCCGTATGGCAGATGCACGGTGAAAATGGCAACCGCAAGCAGGATGACGCCAGGAATACTCACCAGAGAAACGAAGGCTCCAACCAGGAAAGCGGTGCCGACAGCGATTTCAGTCGCGATAGTGATCCAGGCCATAAAAGGCGCCAGGGGAACACCCGTCGCCTGAAGAATTTCTGCAAACGCTTCCGGCCCATTGGACCACTTCGCTAAACCGTGTACCAGAAATCCATAGCCAACAATTACTCGAAGCGGGATCGCCGCGTAGGGCGCAAGGTTCGCTCGCATATTCCGCGAAGCCGATGTTTCTGCTCTGAGAGTGGACACTATTTCCTTCTTATGCGGCGGCGTGAACAATTCTCCGGTCAGAAAGCGACCGCCTTTCATTTCGATATCACGCACTACTGTGGAGGCACGTAAGGCGCCAATGACGGAGCTGCCAAATCAAGGCAAGGGGATGGGACTAAAGGATTCTGCTAGTTGAAGATCCAGAGTGGGTACAGCGATCGGATTTTGTCCTCACTGACGAAATCGTGATGGATATCCGTCAGTGACGGGTTTTGGTCGCGACAGTTGTCTCACTACATGTCGCGAGAGAAAGGAAAACCCTAAGCACTCTTCCTCTGAGCAGCGGCAGTGCGGCTTATATGAAGCTTCCTCATCCTGTAGACCAGGGACGTCCTCTTCATCCCAAGTCGCTGGGCCGCCCCATTCAGACCGCCGACGACCCAGTTGCTCGCTTCTAACGCACGCAGGATGTGTTCTCTCTCTACTTCATGAAGACCCGTGGTCGGCGCGGTTGAAGCCTTGTGGACGCCAAAGGGCTCCAGTTCGGCGGTTGGTGCGCGCAGAACATTGTGAGGAGAAAGGATCACGGCTCGCTCGATAAAGTTCTGAAGTTCACGAACATTTCCCGGCCAACCGTATCGAATAAGCGCGTTTATCGTCTCTGATGGGATTTCGTCGATTCTTTTGTTCATTCGGCGGGCGTGGAGGGCTGTGAAGTGCCAGATTAGTTTCGGAATGTCTTCGGTGCGTTGCCGTAGAGCTGGCACGTTGATCGGAAATACCTTCAAGCGATAATAGAGGTCCTCGCGGAACGTCCCCTGCTTGACCATCGCGGCCAAATCTCGATGCGTAGCCGCGATCAGGCGGACGTCAACCTTATGTGTACGATTGCTGCCCAGTCTCTCGAATTCCTGCTCTTGCAGGACGCGTAACAATTTCGCCTGAAGCTCCAGAGGGATGTCGCCGACCTCGTCAAGAAAGAGAGAGCCCTTGTTGGCAAGTTCAAAGCGTCCTGTTTTTTGTGCGATCGCTCCAGTGAATGCCCCTTTTTCGTGGCCGAACAGCTCACTCTCGAGAAGCCCGAGAGGGATTGCCGCGCAGTTCAGCTTCACGAACGTCTTTGCGCTCCGACTACTCAGCTTATGGATTGCCCGCGCAACGAGTTCTTTGCCGGTTCCCGTCTCTCCTAGGATCAGCACGCCTGAATCGGTAGGCGCCACCACCGACACCAGGCTCAAGGCGGTCTTCAGTGCCTGGCTTTCCCCGATTATTTGCGAAAACTCAGAGCGAATTTCCTCCTCGAGATAGAGTCTTTGTTTTGTCTCTTTATCTCGGTCCTTTACTGCCTTTTCGTAATCCAGCGCATTCTCAACAGCAATGGCTACCTGGCTGGCAACCTGTTCAAGAAAGCGAAGGTCATCCACCGAAAAAGCGCTCTCGGACCGCTTTATCGCGGCCAGCACTCCTACCACGCCGCCTCTTCCGACAAGTGGCAGATCGCACCCCGAGATCAAACCTTCAGCTATGGTCCGCTCGATGTAACGCCGACCCACATCACTGCCGTAACTTTCGGGGTCGTCCCGTACCTCTTCCAGATTCTTAAAGTATTGCGTCTTGCCGGTGCGGAAAG
>JBPYDQ010000318.1:0-10737 GCA_051986135.1 Terriglobales bacterium
CCAAGACGCAAGAAAGCCACGGAACTGATGCCGATTTCGTCACCGAGACAACTGATTTCAGTGTAACCGAAATCGGCTGGGGCCACTCATCCAGAGACAGTCGCTCTCACGTCTCTGGTCGCCGTTCGCGGCGAATCTTCCCAGGCCCGGGTAATTCTTGCTTTCGCCCTCAGACCACAACAACGCAATCGATCTGAGGTTTAGCCGTTTATTTTCAAGCGGATAAATGCCAGCTGTAATTTGGCGATTGGCTTGCCACCGAATGGTTCAGGAGTCGCACTTTGTGGCTGAAGTAGCACAGAACACGAACAGCGAGTTCTGGAGACGACCGGCTGGTGAGCCGTCGGCGACCGCAGCTTCCGCGCCGGTTTTGCCGGAAGTTTGCAAGCGGTGCTCCTCAGAATTTGTGGTGGGTGCTGGTTTTTGCCACATGTGCGGAGCGCAACGTTCTGAACCTGTTCTGGCCCCTCCTTCCTCCTGGGCTCGCTACGCGGAGCTTGCTCGTTACCTCGAATTCCATCGCATCAAAGAGCGCATAGGTCTGCCAACCTCGGCCCTGGTGGCTTTCTTGGCTGGGATCGCCTGCGTTCTCGCTGCTGTGCTGGTCGGGTTCATCTTCAGCGCAAATACGGTCCTCGACTGGCAAGCGGTACAGGTATGGCGGATCCAGTGGTTGCTCGGTGCGGCCTCTGCCTTTCTTGCCGGCATACTCCTTAGGCGCAATTAGCTTCTTATGGCGCGATGGGTCTTTTGGCCCACAAGATAACATCTTGCCAGTCCCTATGCAGTTTGTTTTCTTCTACATACGTAAGGAATCTGACAAATTCACCTCACCAGAAACCTTTAACAGAGAACCTGAATCTAAGAGGCGGGGAATTAGCGGCTCGAGCCGGTGGTCTTAAGCTTCGACGGGGCCCCCAGGGAGATAGGGTATGCTTGCACGAGTGCTGGAAACGTTTTTTGGTTGTTGGCACAGTCATTTGAGTTTTCCAATTACGGCCAAGCCAGGCTTGCGTCGCAACACAGCCGCTTCCCTTACCGGCACCTACGTCGTTTGTCTTGATTGCGGCAAAGAGTTCGCCTATGACTGGCGAACGATGAAGATTGTAAATGCCTCGGCGCGCAACAAGTCGGCCGTCGGCGACTTGGCGACCAAACAAGTGAGTTGATTAGAAATTCGGTTCGTTCCCGCTCCCGTCGAACCAGCGCAACCGCAGTCGCTGCGGCTCTCCTTCCTTGTTCGGAAAAATGCTGCGTTTCGGCCTTTGGCTAGGGGACAGATATCAACGGATATCAGAAGACCGGCAAAAGCGAACTGCCGGGGCAGTCCCTTCGCTCGGACGCTTCCCGGCAGAGCGCCATCATGTGGGTCCGTCAACGGGTGTAAACACGGCTGAGGACGTTGTGTATGGCACGTTAGCTCGGAATAAATGCGAACGCAATAACGGAAACATACTACCGCCACTGTACGCTGCAACCTGATTGTTCAACCCGTTATCGGGACCGGGGATTTGAAAGCCGGGAGAGCCTCGGGTTGGCGGGCTGGTCTATTTTCTTCGCGGCTCGTTCAGAACTACTTCTTTGTCGCTATTCCTTTTGCCTCCAGGCAACGATAGGACAGCCCAGTCTTCAGGTCTTTGTACTCCTCTGTTCTCCCATTGGGCCACTGAATCACCAAGCGCTCGACTCGATCAGTCTTACCCATTCCAAAAGTAACGGGCAGCTCGGACTGGGATAAGTAGCTCGAGCCAGACTTCACCATCGCCGACTGCGAGATCCCATTCGAGTACACCCGCAGAATTGCCCCGACTGCATCCCGATTGGAGACCGTGCCCACCAGTTCAAAACGGATACTGTGATTGCCGGCGAGCTGATCGTTGCGGTAAAGGTAGGCGGATCCGTTGTTGGTAGTCATCAGCAAATCCAAATCGCCGTCGCCATCAAAATCGCCATAAGCAAGGCCGCGGCCGACCTTGGGCAGAGCGAAGTCGGATCCGACATTTAACGACTGGTCGAGAAATGTACGCTGGCCGGTGTTTACAAACACCTGAGGCGCTTGCGCGTAACCTACATTATGGCGGACATTGCGGACGGTATCGTCGATGTGGCCATTCGCAGCGATCAAATCCAAACGCCCATCGAGGTCGAGGTCGGCGAAGAGACAGCCGAAGCCCAGGGTGGTTTTTGTGGGCAGACCTACGCCTGCCTCGGTCGCGATGTCCTCGTAGATCCCATTCTTCCTGGCGCGGTAAAGGCCGATCATCTCGTTGTCGAAATTAGTGATGGCTACCCCGGGTCTTCCGGAATTTTCGAAATCGCCCACATCGACGCCCATGCCGGCGCGCGCCCGGCCATCGGCACTGAAAGCGATACCAGCTTCCACGGCTACGTCTTTGAACTGCCCATGGCGCCCGTTGCGATAGAGTTTGTTGGGTTGCGTGTCGTTAGTAACCAGCAGATCGGGCCAGCCGTCCTGATCGTAGTCGACGAGGGCAACCCCCAGCGACTTGGAACTGCTGTCAAAAACTCCGCTGGATGCGGTCACATCCTCGAAAGTGCCGTCGCCTCGATTGTGAAATAGCCAACACGTCTCGCCATGGTAGGCCTCGGGCGTGCAGTAGGATTTGTGCTTTCCATCCAGGCTGCAGAAGACATCATGCTCCTCAGACCACTTCACGTAATTGCAGACGAAAAGATCCAACCGGCCGTCGCGATCAACATCGCACCACAGGGCGGATGTGCTTAGGCTCTGCCGGCCGCCCAGTCCGCTGGAATGAGTCACATCGACGAAGCTTCCCTTTCCGGTATTTCGAAATAGGCGATTTTGACCTACACAGGTCACCAAGATGTCAGGGAAACCATCGTTGTTGTAGTCGCCCACGGCCACGCCCATTCCATACATCTCAGCGTCGAGTCCAGCCTGGCGGGTTACGTCGGTGAAGGTTCCGTTGCGATTGTTGCGATAAAGCCGCATGGTCGAGCGTTGCCGCTTGTGACCGGGCCAGTCCATGCCGTTGATCAGAAGAATGTCCTGCCATCCGTCCTGATCGTAGTCGAGGAAGGCACAGCCGGGCCCGAGCGTCTCGGGCAGAAACTTGGCGCCATAGGCTCCGCTATTGTGCCGAAAGTGAATACCCGCGGCACCGGTTACGTCCACGAGTCGGAATCCGGGAGAGGTATTTTGCGCGAAAAGCTGCTCTGGGAGAGCATAAGCGCACCCGGCTGCAGCCAGACTAGAGAGGAACGACCGCCGATTCACGGAATGCTTACCAATCCATTGCGGATGGCATAAGTAACCAGCTCGGCGGTTTTGTGGATGCCGAGCGCATCCATGATGTTGGCGCGGTGCACAGCCACGGTGTTGGCGCTGAGATCAAGCTGCGCGGCAATCTCCTTATTCGAGCGCCCATCCACGATCAATTGTAGGATTTGCAATTCCCGCACGGTCAGGCCTTGATCGCGCTCGCCTTTTAAAGGCGCCGGGCGGTAGAGTTGAGGATCAATGATGGTTTCGCCGCGTGCGATGCGCCGGACCGCATCCACTAGGTCGAGGTTGACGGCGTTCTTAAGCACATATCCGCGAGCCCCGGCGGCGAGCGCCTGCCGCACCAAGGTGTCCTCCGAATGCATGCTGAGCATCAGAATTTTGCTCTCCGGAAGCCCTTCGAGGATGCGGCGGGTGGCAACCAGACCGCTGACACCCGGCAAGGCACAATCCATGACAATTACCTCCGGTCTCAGCTCCTGAGCTATACGCAGGGCCTCGTCCGCATCCCCGGCTTCACCCACAACACCAATGTCGTCCGCGTCTTCCAGCATGCGCCGGAATCCCCGTCGAACGAGGCTATGGTCATCGATCAGCAATACAGAAATCTTATGCATTCGATTTTGTCAGATGTTCCTGTTTGTTCAGAACGACCCTCATCGTCAATCCCTCAGCCAGCGATCGGTTTGCCAGCTGCCAAGAAACAGATACGCTTAAAGTACAACCCAGTCGATTCAACTTGCCATGGGAACTCTCAGCCGAACCAGTGTTCCGCCCTGTTCGGGAATCAGGAATTCGATGGCGCCGCCCAGCAGTTCTGCCCGCTCACGCATTGCCACCAGCCCGATGCCCTGCCGCGAAGAACGCCCACCCAAGCCCTTTCCGTGATCCTCCACCTCCAGTTCCAGCGCTTCCGGCCGGAAGTTGAGTCGAACCCAAGCTTCGCGTACCTCCGCGTGCCGGGCCACGTTATTCAGAGCTTCCTGAAGAATGCGGTAGACGTGCACGCCCATCCGACTCTCCAAGGGGATCGGCGTTCCAGACTTCCTGTAGGATATGACAATCCCGGTTTGCCTTTCCACTACCGGGATATACCAATCCAAGGTGGCTTCGAGGCCCGACTCCTCCAGCATGACGGGATGCAGCGCCTGCGACAGGCTGCGCACCTTATCGAGCGCGGACTGTGCAATCTCGGCAACTTCCGTCAAGTCGGCTCGCAGTTGGGAGCCATCAGGCGCGTGCTTGCCCGCGCGGTTGAGCATGGCTCCCATGGCAGTCAGGATCTGACCGAACTCATCGTGCAGCTCCCGCGATATGTGCAGAAGTGCTGACTCCTGCATCGAGATCAGCGTCTGCGCCAGATCGCTGCGCTGCTGCGATAGGTCCTCCAATCGGCTGAATAGCTGACGATTCGACCTTATCTGGTACAAACCGGTGAACAGAATGGCGAGCAGAATTGCCACCAGGAAAACATATCCCTGCCGCTGCAGGCGATCATAGATTTCACGCGTCGTTAGAGCCGCCGCTTCTTCGCGTTCCGTATTCTCGACTAGCAGGCGAGCCACCGCTGTGCTTAGGGCTGCCTGCCGTGCCTGCAACGACAACCTAATCTGCGCCCGGGCTTCGTTCTGTTTGCCTTGTCTTGCTAAGTCGAACATGCGGTCGACCGCATCCCAGAATTGGGCAAGGGAACTCGTAAGGTATTGACGCTGCTCTGGCGTGCGGCTGGCAACGGCAAGATGATCTTCCAGGCGCAGGCCATCTTCGAGATCTGAGCGAATGCGCTCCAGCTGCGAAGTCCAGGCGGTCAGCGGATACGGTTCGTCGCTGTCCAGCATGTCCCGCATGGCGAGTCCAAGAGAGTTCAAGTCGTTTTGAATGCGTACCAGCTGCAGTGAATCCTTGCGATCGCGGTCCAGCAGATCGCTCTGTACCTGCCGTAGGCGCTGGATCTGGAGACTCACATAACCGGAATACAGGACAACTGCAGCCAGCGTGATTACCAGGCCGATCAGCAGGCCAGAGCCGGGCGATTCTCCCATGCGCCTCCGGCCTTCGGCCGCAGGCGCACGTACCCCGTCGAGTGGCAGATCGGCTGTTCCGGAACGCTGCATGGAACGTATTATCACCTGTAAGGCTCGGCAGTGCAGCAAACGGCTTGGAAGGTGCATGCCAAACCGATCCCCGGCAACCGCATTTCGATCGAGCCGGGTGGTGCTTTGTCGGGAGGAGAGCTGAAGGCTGAGACCTCCAGGGTGCAGCTGGCCACGACTGGACTGCCCAGCCACACTGAAAAACAGGCAAGTTACTGAATCGCGCTAGACCGCACAGTACCCGGAATGCCTAACCATCACATTCCTGAATTCATGGCGGGGTCATGATGCGGTGACTTTCTGAAAAGGCCAATCAAATTCTGTTCAAAAACGAGGCCGTGGCACCTTGCATGCCTCACCCAGACATCGAGAAAGGGTAATTAGTCTTGCACTCGAGAGGGCGTTTGCTGCCTATCATCAAGGCTTCGGCTGCTACGGTACGATCCCGGAGGGCCGGGTAAAGTCACCCGCACGAACTGACAATCGATTCCGCACCTCCACCTTCGTTAACCCCAACCTCGATCTCTCGTATTCAGATTCCGTAAAGACAAACAAATGCGCTGACGGCCTGCTAAAACGAAAACTTCGCCGCCAGCTGAATCGCCCTCGGGCTGCTGCCCTCCGCTATGACGTTATTCACCGTTGCCGGGTCTACGTTGCCGAAAATGCCGCTGTTAATGCGCGCGCTCGCCGGCTGCTCGAAATGCCGAGAGTTCAAAGCATTCTGCATTTCCAGACGCAATTCCAGCGACGTGCGCTCGGTGATGCGCGTCACCTTCCCAAGGCTCATGTTGACCACGTTGTATCCCGGCAAACGGAAGAAGTTGCGCCCCAGGTTGCTGAGTTGTCCCGGCGCCGGACTGAAGAACATCGCCACCTGCGCCGGAGTGAAATAGTTTGGCAGCCCACCCTCGTTGTGCACGTGGAGCATATTCGGAGTGCAACCATTGCAGCTTGCGGGCGAACGCACGATATCGCTGGTCGTATACGACGGCGAGTAAATCGTGAATGGCCGTCCTGACTCGATCACCGTGCTGCCCGCGATCTCCCACCCTCCAAGGAAGCGATTGACAAAGGGGCTGAAACTTCCACCCCAGCCATGCCCAATTCCAAGCGGGATCTGATAGGTCCACACGCCCTGGAAGACGTGGGTGCGATCGAAATCCGAGGGGGCATAGTTAAAGCGGCGGTTGCTAATGTCGAAAGGAGTGCTCGACGACCCGAACGTCGAACTGCCGCCTATGACCGTGCCGAACGTGGGGTCAAACGAACGCGTGTCCTCGGACTTTGACCAAGTGTAGTTCGCCTGGAATTGCAGTCCATGGAAGCGGCCGTGATATTGGGCTTGCAGCGCGTGATACCACGAGAAATCATTGCTGTCGAGGACGATGAAACCCGGCGAAGCCACTTGTCCGGAGAATTGTGGGAATTTGAAGAAGAAGGGCGCGTTTGCGGGCACGAGAGATCCGAGATCGGCAGCCACCGCTGCAACACTACCGAAGCCGAAATCGCTGGCATAGGGAGAAACGTTGCAGGGGTTCGGAGCGTTAGGCCCCGATCCCTGTGGGCAGCTGCCCGCTAGGTATTGCGATCCAGTCGCTGGCGCACCAAGGGTTTGAAAGCCTGGGTCCTTTGCAACCAGCGAGTCGATTAGAGGACTGTCGCCCGGAACGCCCGTGGCAACGAACGGCTGATACACCTGATTGAATGCATTCAGGAAACCGTTGCTGCGGATCTGCGCCTGGTTAGAATCGTACCCGCCGAACAGATGAACCGCGTGCTTTCCCACGTAGGCCATCTCGAAGATCGTGTCGCGGCTGATCTGATGCTGCAGGCTCAAACTCCACTCGTGCACCTGCGGCGGCGTCCAGTTCGGATCGATTGCTGTAACCGAAGTCGTTGAGAACGGTATTGGTTGACGCAAGGACTGTGGTGTTACACCCGGCGGCGGCGTGACCACCGGAATGCCAGCCGATACACGCTGCTGGCCATTGAAGTTGGTGTCGTTGATCGGAAGTGCTTCACCCGGTAGCCCCTCAAAGATGGACGCGGACAGAACAAACGTGTTAATGCGATCATACGCGAGACGGTAGTCCGCTCGTATCGAGGTTTTGCCGTCTCCCCACGGATCCCACGCAATGCCCACCGTGGGAGCGAAATTCTTCCACGCATCTTTATAAAGCTTCCCTGGAACCCAGGCGATCGTATCGCTGGGAGGAGCATAAACGTTGAACGGCTGGTTCGGATGAAGCTGGAAGTTGCTGCCCACCCGCGGTGACAGCTTAATTTCCCAGCGCAGCCCCGCGTTCAGTGTGAGGTGCGGACGGACTTTCCAACTGTCCTGCGCATAAAAATCGTACTCCGGCATACGGAAATCGTCACGCAGAATAGTCCCGGCTGGCGCGTACTGATTCGCATTTGCCGCGACAAATCCTTGCTGAATGTTATTGATCCGGCCGAGCAAATTGTTGATGCCATTTTCTAGCGTCACGGCGTCGAAGCCTTGGTTGACGTCACTCGGAACGTTGTAACCCGTGAAGGAAGTATTGAACGTAGCTTGGTTACCTGGGTTACTAAAGTAGAGTAGCGGCTGCGCATCGTAGATGCCGATCGATCCGCGATCATCGATATGCCGCTGATATCGCAGGTTGGTTCCAAACGTCAGGGCGTGCGGGCCGCGTACATAACTCAGATTGTCGACGAATTGATAGGTCGTGATGACCCGCTTGTTGCCCACGTAGTTTTGCCGCGGAAGAGCAATGTTGAGGAAAGATACAGCATCGCCGAAAAATACGAACGGCGGATTTTTTAGATAATTCGAATCTGGGTTCGCGAAATTGAAGCCAAAGCGGTTCATCCCGATGATCGCCTCGTTCGTGATTGTCGAACTTGGCGTGTACCGCCACGAAAGCGCCAGATTTCGCGGCTGGCGATAGGTGTCGACGATATTGGGCGCATTCGGGAAAGGCGGCAGACCGCCGTTGACGATATCGCCGATTGTGTTCTGATGGCCCTGCGCCCAGCGGCCAAAAATGGAGTTCTGCGCATTGAATTGATGGTCAATGCGAACCGTAAAATCGACCTGCCGCTCTTGTTCGGGAGCCAGGAATTGAAAACCCGCTGTGTTTAGACCATCCCCGATGTCGAAATTGTTCGGCAGCGGAGTCAGACCGAGAAAGCTCTGAATCGAAGAATCGAGCCCCGCATGAGCGGGATCGTTGGCAGCAACGTTATAGCTTCCAATCGGTACCCCAGGCAGCGGATTACCGCCCGAATCTACCACTGCATCGCTCGCAGAGGCATTGTCATTGTGTGCGCCGGCAAAGTTACCGGTTTGTCGGACATACCGAAATATTCCCGCTCGCGCCCGCTGCGTGTACACCAGGCTGTTTTCCCTGAACGACTGCGACGCATGCAGAAACTGCATGTTCACAAAGAAGAACGTCTTGTTCTTGAAGATTGGTCCTCCCACACTGAAGCCGGGAATGTGCTGTACGAACTGCGGCCGGGGAATGTTATTCTCGATATTCGCCGGATCATTCGCGTTCAGTCCAGGCGTTTGATAAAACCAGAACACCTTTCCATGAAAATCATTTGTTCCGGAACGGGTTTCCAGGATGACCTGAGCGCCGCTGGTCACACCGTACTCGGCGCCGGCACTGCCTGTGATCACCCGAAAACCTTCGATCGAGTCGGGATTGGTGCGCAGAGGAGCGAAGTTGGAACCAGGCGCACTGGTTTCATTGATGTCAATGCCGTCCAAGGTGTAGTTCCAGGCGCGATCTCGCGATCCGTTAACCGATACACCTCCGCCCTCTATGTTGGCCCCAGTACTGTTCAGCGGTCCACCATCGACTACGCCGGGGATACTCACCTCAACCAGATCGATGGGACTGCGACCACGAGCCCCAACGACAGGTAGGGTCTGAAGCGCACGCGCATCGACCAGCGCGCCAAGGTCACCGGAACTCTCGGTTTGCACTGCCTCGGCTTCGGCGCTGACCACCACTTTCTCAGTAGCCTGCCCTACTTTCACGGTCGCGTTGACCACCATGGGCTGTGCAATCGTCAGGACGTTTCCTTGAGATGCGAAGGTAGAAAATCCCTGCGCTGAGACCGTGACGGTGTAAACGCCAGGGACTATGCCATCAAAGACATAAGTACCGGAGGAGGTGGTTCTTGTCTCCACCGAAACGTTGGTGGCTTGGTTGGTGAGGGTGACAACGGCATTTGGGACAACCGCGCCGCCGGGATCTTGAACGGTACCGGTTACACGCGAAGTGGCCTGCGAATAGGCGCCAACACCCAAGACATGCAACAGCAGAATGCAGACAACTCCTCGCCCAATTTGCTTCATTACGGCCTCCTGTCATCACATCTGCTGTGAGTGACACGCGTAAGGATGGACATTGTCTATACGTCCAGTTAGCACGAGTTGTCAAGAAATTTCAGGCCCCTTCGACGAAATGGTACAAATGTTTCTAGTTTTATTGGCCGCTCCTCGTCATGATTTTTGGAATCGGAAAGCAATGAATTACAAAAACAGTATGCATAATTCAGTAGCAAGTTTGAGAATCGCCACAAGTGTTTTGCATGAATTGGCGGCAGATGCACAAGTTCGGGGGTCGCATGGATTGGACCTGTGGATTTTATTTCTAACGCGTGCTCTCGTCTGCTCCTCAGTGTCTAGGAGTAGGGTAGTTCGTCTCTGTGAGCGTGGCTTGGCGATTGGCAGGTTTGCTTCTCAGTCCGAATACCAGCGGAAACCGTGCCGTTGTTCCTGGTCCACCTTCTTGAGGATGCGGACGGTCCGAGCGCGTCGGTAATGAGCGCAGACGGTGAGCAAAACGTTCAAAAAGCTCATCGGCGCCGCATAGGAGTTACTCAGGTGGGCTTCGACCGGCATGAGGAAACATTCATCGGAAAAGCGCGCGATCGGAGAGATAAAGGTGTCGGTGACCCCCACACAATATGCTCCATTGGCATGGGCCTGCTGCAAACCTTCGACGGTTTGACGCAACCCGCGCCGAAAGCTGATGGCGATCACCAGGTCCTGCTTGCCGCAGTTTCGCGTCGCATTCGCGGCATAACCGGGAAGAATAGCTGAAGTCACAGGAAAGCCGAGCAGATTTAAGCGGTAATCGAGGAAGTGCACGAGACTGATGGCCAAATCGCCACCCAGGATAATGATTCGGCGTGCCTCGTGGATTCTCTTTGCCAGAACCCCAACCCGTTTGATGTCAAGCGTGTTACGCAGCGCGTGAAGATTGCGAATGTCCTGCTCCAAAGACTTATGCCCGTGGGAAACGATGCTGGAATTAGCCATGTGGTTCCGCATGCTTTCCAGAGAAGTTGCGCTGGCGATCGACAATTCATGCA
>JBPYDQ010000319.1:0-12588 GCA_051986135.1 Terriglobales bacterium
GGCACGCGACCAGTCGATCCGGCCATCACGGGAAAGCCAGTCCAGCAATGCGAAAATGGATCAAATCCCAAATTCCGTCCTGCTGCCAGTCTCGCAACCGTCGCCAGCAGGTCATGCCAGTGCCGCAACCGAGTGCTTTCGGCAGTATCCGCCAAGGAATGCCAACTACGGAGCACCAAAATAAAGCCCGCGAGGCAAGCCCGGTCTGTCAGGCGCGGTCGCCCACCTTGCGGCTTGGGCGACGGAATTGGCAGAAGAGGTTCGATTAAAGTCCACAACGCATCAAGAACGAGCGCGCCAGCCATGTGAAGGTCCCACCAACAACAATAGAATGCCCGAGCGGTTACCGCTCTACTAAATTAGGGGATTTTGTTACAGGCCCTTTTAATGTATCAAGGGGAGCACTCGCGCTCTGAGATCCTTCAGAAACTCGTCCTGCTTGGTGAACACGGCAAAATGCCCGGCGCCTTCGATCGTAGCAAAAGCCTTGTGAGGCGCACGCAGTCGATCCAGGTAGGTCTTGGCCAGACTTACCGGCGTGGTGTAGTCCTCGGCTCCCTGGATGACGAACACCGGGACGGCGAGTTCACCGCCGAGAAGCTTTCGGTCGAGTTCATCAAAATATGGTTCGAGGTGCTCGCCGCTCACGCTCTGTCCATCAAACCAGTCGTTGATGTCGCCGACCGAGTATCCGGGCGCGGTGAGCGCGAAACCCAGAGCAGACGCCAGAAAGACATCTGCCCGCTCAAACAGTATCGCCCACTTGTGTAGAACTCCGAAGCCGTTTCTGTCCTTGTATGGAGGAGGACCAACCTCCTTCAGTTCTTGAAGAGCCTCGAAATTGCCTTGACGAGACGCTCTTTCCAAAAGAGCTGTGTACGCCACGGCAGAGGATCGCGAAAACTCGGCAGCAACCTGACCGGTCCCAACGAACGCATAGAATAGGTCTGGCCGGGCCTTCACCATGCAAAATCCCAAAACCGAGCCCCAGGAATGCCCGACGAGAACGATTTTGTCTTTATGCAGCCTCTTCTTTAACAATTCCGAAAGCTCAATACCGTCTTGGGCCATTCGCTCCGGTGTAATAGTGGACGCCGATCGGGTTCCATTTCGCCCGAACGTTCTCCCGGCTCCGCGCTGGTCCCATTCGACAACGGTGAAATACTTGAGCCAGCTGCGAAACGCTGCATACCCCCAGGGATTGGTGGCATCGCCGGGCCCGCCATGCAGGAACAGGAGCACCGGGTTGTTCGGGTTCTCGCCACGAATCGTGATCCATTGCTCGATTCCGCCGATCTCGACATAAGTGGCTTCGTCGATTCCATGGGGAGCGGTAATTGCATAGGTATGCGCGTTACGGGTGCGCAGGAACTTGAACGCAGGCTCCAACTTTTGGAATTCGATGTCTTCGGATCGATGAGACGCCGGTTCCTCGTCGCCGTACCAGCTGAGTGCGCCGCCCGATAGGAAGAAGACGATTGCGACGACGGAGACGCCGATAATGCTGCGGACTAGGTCCAGAGCCACTCCTTTGCTGAAACAGATCGTGGTTTAGTCGCGAAAGCAGCCAACAAGTGTGTTCACAAAGCCAGATTGCTGGTCGACTTAGTAGACGGGCCAAAATGAACTTCGTTACAGCCAGAGGTATCGACCCAGCCAGCCGCCCTCAAATCCGAGTCCCTGCGTCTGCTCGATACCTCCGATGTTTCGCAAAGAGCGATTACCCTCGGAAGTTCCTGAAGAGATGGCGCGCCGGCCTGATAGGGGAGAGCATTAGACGAGGCGCTCAGCTACTTAAGGAGGGGTGACAGTGTTTGGCTTCGAGATTCGGATGAGAGCAAAAGACAATAACGCGATTGTGAAGATTGTGCACAGAGACGATAGACATAGAAGGCACCACGTTGTCAGAACAAATCCCTCAATATACGTGAGATAAAGAGCGAATCCCAACCCAGCCATAGCTCCCCAAAACAGCAGTTTTGGCGTTTCCCGACGCCGGCGATAGAGCGTTGCCAGTACAAGTAGCGCGAGATATCCCAATACACCGATCAGCGCCACGGGAACGCCGACGAGAGTGGAGTACTCGCTGCGATTCACCACGTCACAGTTCAGCGTCTCGCTCAGATCGCAGAAAGAAGACCTGGACGTGCCGTAATGGTGCACCAGGGACAGGCTCGATACGATCACACCCACAGCCGCAAGCACCGCGATGATCATGACGAGGCGGCGCGCCGTTGAGGTCATGGCAGGGGACATCCACTGCGGTCGCTCAGCTCCTCCAGCGACAAAATACGCTCGATGCGCTCGCCCACCGGGGGGAATTGCCAGGTAGGAAAGCGTTTAATGCCGGCGTCCTTGCAGGCTTGCTGCTCCCCGCGGAGGTTGCCAGGAATTCCGCACTCGACATAAGGAGCGTACCGGAATGAGGCGCCGAATTTTTCCTTCTGCTCGGCGCAGTGAGGACACCAGTATGCGCCATACATCAGCAAGTGCCGGTCGCTCAAACACCTGGCGAAAGTGTCGTAGCGGTGTCTCTGGCGATAAACAATCACGGCCACCAGAAAACAGGCGGCAGCAACCAGGATCGCGAGTACAATTTTCTTACCCGACAGGCGGCGTTCGGGTGCGACCTCAGACTCGACTTCGGCTTTCTGCTTGCTTCTTCTCCCGTGTGCCATAAGAAAATAGCGAACCTTTTTATACCACGACCGTAAGGGCGGCGGGCAGCACGTCCAGACTTTCGCACTCTAGAGTGAGCACTTCGCCGTCAATCATGACATCGACAGGGCCATCCAATCGGAATTCAATCTGGCGAGCTGGCCGTCGCAACGCCAGAGGATGATTGACATGAGTTCCGTTATACAGCGTATGCAAGTTGCGGATCAGCCCGAGGCGGCCGATGGGTCCCCAGCGCACATATTCGATCAGGCCATCGTTCACCTCTGCCTGGGGAGCGATCATCATCGTGCCCCCAGTGAACTTGCTGTTGTTGAAGCTGAGAAACAGGCAGCGGCGGTCATCGAACTTTCGCTCAGCGTCGACGCTTAGCGGAAAGGGTCGGCGGTTGAGACGAGCCAGACACATGAAGACGGCGAGCAGATAACCAAGTTGCCCGTAGCGATGGAAGCGGCGCGCGCGCATGACCGCAACATCGGCGGCAAATCCGACACTCAACAAATTGATGTAGTGTAAGATGCCTTGCCGGTGGCGAAGGCGAATGACGTCGGCAGGCTGTGTGCGTCCGGCGATTAAGGCCCGCGTGGCGCCTTCAATATCCTGGTGGCCAAAATCGCGAAGGAAGGAATTTCCCGTGCCGAGAGGAAGAAAGCCCAGCGTGGGCCGCTCCCAGGATTCGGCGGCGGGAAAGAGGCCATTGACGATTTCGTACGAGGTGCCGTCACCTCCGACCGCCAGGAAACGGCGGCGACCGCGGGAATAGGCGTCCCGAGCTATCTCGGTTGCCTGGCCAGGGCCGCCGGTTTCGACCACATTCAGAAGAATTCCCGCCTCCCGCAATCGCTTGAGGGCAGGAGCCAACAACTTGCGGCAGCGGCCACCGCCCGCCGCGGGATTGACGATTACCAGATAGGGCTCGGTCACAGGGGCACCACGGCTGATTGACGGTCGAGATGCTCGCGGATTTCAGCGGCCAGTTCTGCACGCTTGATTTTCATAGACGCGGTGCGAGGAAAATCCTTATTCCAGACAAGATACCCGCCAACGCGCTTGAAATCGGGAAGGCGACGATTGCGCGCGTTCATTTCCTCGATAATTGCTTGCGAAAACTGTTGGCCGGCCTCGAGCCCGAGCGCCATGATCAGCATTTCCTTGCCCAGGTTCTTTGTAGGCCAGACGTAATCAGCGGCGAAGATGCAATATTCCTTTACCGGCAGCCCATCAAATATGCTTTCAATGTCTTCCGGATATATGTTTTTCCCGCCCGAGGTCACAATCATGTTCTTCTTGCGGCCGAAAAGTTGCAGATGCCCGGCGGAGTCAAAACGCCCCAGGTCGCCGGTGAGTAGCCAGCCGTCCACGATGGTTTGAGTGGTCAGCTCCGGGTCGTTGAGGTAATGCGACATCACGGTCCGACTGCGGGCAGCTACTTCACCTATGCCCTCGCTGTCCGGCTTGAGAATTCGTATTTCCACTCCCGGAAGCGGCTTGCCCACCGTATCGGCACGGAAGGGCTTGAGGTCATTTAAGGTAAGCGAGGTACCGGCTTCGGTTAAACCGTAGCCGTTTACCACCGGAATGCCGAGGTCGTAAAAGAACTGCAAAGTCGACGACTCAATGAAGGCGCCGCCGGTAATCAGGGCCAGAAGTTCGCCTCCAAAGGCTTTATGAACCTGGGGTAGCAACAGACGGCTGAGCTTCACGCGCGGTTTGCTGCGGGCGAAGAGCTTATTGAGCGCGACCACACGGTTCAGAAAGAATCGCTTCGGAGCCGCGAGGGCCTCGAACTTGGCGCGCAACCCCTTCTCAAGATTCTTCAGAATCATCGGAACCAGGGTCACGTAGGTGATCTTATAGCGCGGGAATGCGTCGCGCACGAATTCGGGGCGCAGCGTGCGCAGATGAACGACACAAGCACCACAGACGAACGGGCCGATGAAGCCGACCATGAAGTCGATGGCGTGATTGGTCGGAAGGATGCTGAGGTAGCGGACGCCAGGCCAAAACGGATACCACGCGGAGAGGGCGCGGCACTGTTCCAGGTAGTTTTCATGCGTGAGCACGCATCCCTTAGGACGACCGCCGGTTCCGGAAGAGTAGACAATGCAGGCCGGATCTTCGCGGCGGCGATCCACAAATGTAGGCTCGCCTTGGCGCCGGAATTCCTCCCAGCGGAAAGCACCTCTCAGATCTGTTCCGGCGGGAGCTTCCGTGACGAGGACTGTTTTGGTCCTGAGGTCCGAGAATTCAGCCGCCTCGATGATGGCTCGCCAAATATGGTATTCGGCAACCAGGTACTTGGCCTTGGAGTGTGTCAGCAATTCGAGTTGCTCGGTCGCGGTGAGCTTGTAGTCGAGGGGGACGAGAACGCCGCCGGCGTAGAAGATGGCGTACGCCGAGACCAGCCATTTCGACTGGTTTGTCATGATGATGGCCGCACGATCGCCCGCGCTGAAGCCCGTGTCCTCGAGGGCGCGGACCAGAGGTAGAGCCATGGCTTTGAAGTCGGAGTAAGTGAGACGAAGCTTTTCGCGCTCGCGCTCCGATTCTATCAGGCAGGTCTCGTTCGGCCAGCGCTCCAGCGCGTCCCGAAGAGCGGCGCCCAGACTGGCGTATTGGGTTAAATCCAGCATTCGTCTCTATTTCAACACATCGCTGCCAAGCCGCGGAAAATGCCCTTGTTCCTCGAATCATTACCATCGTTTGCCTCTCTCCAGAAACCCAAAGTTTTCTCCACCTCCGGGCTCGGAGCCGGTCGTATCCAGCTTTGGGCTCTGGTTGGAGGTTCGAGCGTGGGTGGCTTTCTCGAAGGCCAGTTCACAAGCGGGATTGAATTCGGCTGGCCAAAGTCCGGAAATCGGAGACTCCCTGCAACTCATAGTCGGGAAGCTCGATATGGAAATGTTGCTCGAGGCGGGTTAGCAGATCGAGCGCCTGAAGACTGTCAATAGCCAAGGTCTTGAAGAAATCGTCGTCCGGCGCGAGCTTCTCGCGGGGAACCTTAAAGTAGGTGGACGCGAGGCTAAGGATTTCATCAATGGTTTGGTCAGCAGTGCGCATAGTCTTATCTATTTTACTGCCCTCAAGGCAAATACGGTTGTGCGTCCCTGCTCTCGACAAACTTGCGCAGGCCAGTTGCGACGGCCGGGCGAGTGAACAGCTCGCAGAAAATGTCGATCTCCCGTCTCAAATCTTCATACGGGATCGGTTTGATGAATTGTTTGGCGGCGATCGACGTCTGACGATCAAATTTCTTCAGTTGTGAAGCCGTAGCCCGGGCTATGCGCAAGGCCTCGCCCTCGGCGGCTAACTGGCTCACCAGACCGGCGGATTGCGCTTTCGTCGCATTGAAGCTGCGCCCGGTCAGCAGCAAGTCACGAACTACCGCATTGCCCAGATCACGTTTGAGGCGCGGAATACCCCCGAACCCGGGGATCAGGCCAAGGCGAAGCTCCGGAAAAGCGAAGCGCGCCATCTTGTCGGCGATAATCAAATCGCAGACCAAGGCTAATTCGAGACCACCGCCAAAGGTAACCCCGTGCACGGCGGCGATGGTGGTTAGCGGGCTGGCGTCGATCGCGTTCAGGACCCTATGAATACGTTCCAGAAATTCGCGAGTACCCTTGACCGCTTCCGCCGGTGAGAGCCTTTGCACGCCTTCGTAGAGCGCCCGCAGGTCAGCGCCCGCCGAGAACCCGGCCTTGAGCTTGCTGTAAATGATCAGGGCATGAGCTCCAGCGGCCCTCTGCAAGCTATGGGAAAACTTTTCCAGCTCTTCCAGCATGAGCGGGCCGATTTCGTTGGCCGGCTCACGATGGAGGGCCAGTTCGATGACGCCATCATTCAGCTGCCAGGAGAGCGCTTGTCCCTCAAAGTTATTCATTCGATGCGAACTCAAATCGCAAGCCCTCCGCCCTATACAGAATGGCGACCCAACGGAAAGGATTACCTGGCCTGCCTGGTTTTGTACAAGTTTTCGATCTCGTCGCGCAACTCGGCGGCGATCAGGTCTCGCTTCAGCTTACCATTCGCGGTCAGGAGGCCATTTTCCATGCTAAAGGGCTCGGAACGGATATGGAAGGCGTGCACCTGCTTGTAGTGCGGGAGCTGGCCATTGACGTCCTCTATTGCCTCCTGAACCTTTTCCGCCGCCACCGCGCCGGTTACGATAGCCGAAAGATATCCGCGCCCATTGCCCACCACCACAACCTGTTGCGCACCAGCAATCCGCCCGACCAGCGCGTCCTCGATGGGCTCGGGTGCTACGTTGTGACCAGAACCGAGGATGATCAGATTTTTAATTCGACCGATAATGCGCCAGTTCCCTGATGAGTTCACTTCCCCTTGGTCACCGGTATGAAACCAGCCATCGCGCAGGGCCTGCGCCGTGTCTTCCGGCCGGTTCCAGTAGCCAGGGAAAATGTTAGCCCCCCGGACGATGATCTCATCATTTTCGGCCAGCTTCATCTCAATGCCGGGGATGGCAGGTCCCACCCGCCCGGGCTCGACTTGTTCCGGATCATCCAAGGTGCAGATCGCCGTTGTTTCGGTGAGCCCGTAAACTTGCAGAACGGGTATCCCGAGCATAGCGAAGTACAGCTGCGTTTCCAGGCGGAGAGGTGCGGAGCCCGAGATGAGTGCCTTCAGGTTCTTGCCCAACATCTTTTGGCGAATGGTTGGGAAGACGAAGGAGCTGGCGAGCTTAAGCCAGAAGGAATCGGCGAATTTAGGCTGTCCTTCGTATTTACGTATCCAGGCGACCTTAGCCCGGCTGTAGATCAGCTGAGCCGCACCGCCCGTCTTCCAGAGTTGTTCGTCGACGGCTTTGCGCATACGTTCCAGCAATTGAGGCACGTTGAGAAAGTAATCCGGAGAGGCAATGCGCATCTCGCCAGACAGCTTGGCCAGATCTGTGCTCAGAGTGAGCAGGCTACCGCGCCAAAGACATGTCAGCAGCATCATCCAGGAGCCCGCAAAACAGAAGGGCAGGTAATGGAAGACGCGATCCTGTGCCTCCCGGCCCGCCATCAACTGGTCGAGGCGAGCCGCAGTCGAGCCAAGCGTGTGGCCGATGTTGCCCGTCGTCAGAACCACACCTTTGGCTTCGCCCGAGGTGCCCGAGGTGTAGATGATGGTGACGGGATCGGATTCGGCCATCTGAACCTTGCCCGCCGCGCTGGCGTGCGTGGCGAAGATTTGCTCGAACAAGTAGGTTTCAGGAATCTCCGGCCAGGCGCGGTGGAGACGATCCCTCAGTTCTTGGTTGCCGCAACATACGACCGACGCCGACGAGTCCTCGATCATAGTGGCGAGTTCCAAGGGCGCTTGCCGCGCGTACAGCGGGACAACGATGAGACCCTCGGCCATCATGGCCAGATCCGCTGCAATCCAGCGGACCTGGTTGTGTGCCAATAAGGCGCAGCGATCGCCTTTACGCAAACCCTTAGTCGAGAGAAACGCCCGCGCTTTGCCGACCATGGCCAGAAGATCGCTGGCGGTTACAACCAAGGTCTCGCCATCGCGGCATTCCTGGAGGATGGGCGTGTCGGCCGCCCTTTCAAGGCGCGCGAAGATGGTTTCAAGAAAGGTCATTCTGCCACCGGCATGGTCGGTAGGAGTTCAGTGAGGGATATGGGCAGTGCCGCCCCAGTCCAGCCTGCGGTCAAACCCATTTGTCGCGTGCTCCCTGTGAGCCCTAAAATACATAATCCCAAACCAGAAAACCCGGGCCTGCCCTCAACTTGCTCGGGAAGAAGAAAGTCGGATCAATCAGCGACAAACGCCGTCTCGGTCCGGGGGGTGTCCCGGGCTTCCAGCAATGCGCGAAGACCCGGACTTAGCGGGGGGAGGTAATCTTCCCAGCTGTATTCGCCTTGGCGCGTGGGAAAGTCGGGATAACGGCGTCGTACTTCCTCTTCGAAATACAATCCCATGCGCGCCATCAACTTGAGATTCTTCACCACCGAGCGTCCCACGCCTTCGGCAATGCGCTCGCGCTCTCGGGCAAGCTTATTCAGGGCGACCAGCACTTTCGGCTCGAGGTCGGGATCATCGACGTTCATCAACAGGTCTTCATGGCCGCGCTCGCTCATGAGGTTGCGGATGCGTTCGTCCATGGTGATTCCGGCAGAGGCCACTAAACCGGGCATTGAGGTCACAATTCCGTGATAGCGCGAGGAAACCATCAGGTTACAAGCGCGCAGGATACTCACTAACTGGTAGATGTTGTACTCGTCGGAGGTAAGGACGGGGACGCCGCCGAGTTTATGCGAGATCTTCTGAGCGGGACGGCGGTCGAGCCGCTCGGTGGCGACCAGGATGACGAACACATCTTTCTGCTGGCGGAACGCGTCCACCGCATTGGCGATTGAGTTCAAGTAATGTGCCAGGGCGCGATCGGCTTCCGGCCCGCAGTTGTGGAAGTACACGGAGCGGTAATGACTCTCTTTGTAGGCGCCAGTCGATTTGTTGGCAATCAGTTTTCCCAGCGATGCGCGAACCGGCCACTCAAAGGGGTTGATGGGGCACACCACCAGAACTGGTTTTCGTCCATCCCAGCCGGCCTGGCGCAGCATCTTCTGGCCATATTGCGGGGGAAGCGGCTCGAAAGTCCAAGCGGTGTCGGTGCCCAGTTCCGTGGGCACACCCAGCTCGCGAAGCACCGTACGGGATTCCTCATTGCGGGTAATGATGAAGGAGTCCTTGCAATAGCGAGAGCACATCTTTGCGACCATCCTGTCCATGTGCCCGGCTTCAGCGCCGTAGCCGACCGACAATTTATTCTCCGCCGCCGCCATTCCCAACGAGCCGATCATCATCGTAGTCAGGGCATTGGCGAATTTGCTCTTGAACATTGAGCCTTCACAGGCGACCACGCCGTGGTTGCGGGGCACTTCCTCGAAAAGAAATGGCGGAAAGATATCAGGGAGATGAACCTGCTTGGTTCCCGCGAAATAGCCCTCCGAGAACTTGAAATTCTGGCTCATAACGGAGAACTCAACTTTGTCCGCGCCCAGAACATGGCGTAACTGTCGCAGCATCTCTTCGACGCGGACATCGGAGCCCATGTTCCGCGTTCCGTTATAACCGGCGAACAGCAGCTTGAGCTTTTCCCCCGGTCGCCATGCTGTGCCTTTACCGAGTATCCAGCGGGATTTGGTGATTTCGATGAGGCTGCTGACCCAAGCCTCGAGAACGAAGTCCATCATGCCGCAGACCCTCCGGCCATCTTCTCCGGCCAGCTTTGGTACTTATAGGTGAAGCCATTTTCTTTGCTGAACTTCATCAGCTGGTAACTGTACTCGGAAAACGGGGTCGGCCGTCGACCCAGTTCCCTCGCCACGCGAGAGTTGTCGAAAACCGTATTCCAGACGAGATAGGGCATAAAAACCTTCATCAAGGCAGCGCCGTGGCCGATAGCCCCTCTGCGGCTCGCCAGCACGTTCACCGTTGTCTTGAATGGCCTTTCGGCCAAAGGCAGGAAAACCGGCTTGCGTTTTTGCTGAGCTGCGGCCAAAGCATTGGTCACATCGCGAAAGCTTTCCGATCCTGTGCCCGACGACAGGTGATAAGTATCGTATTTTGGTTCCATTTGGTGAAGGCTCGCGATGGCATCGGCCACGAAGTCGACATTTACGATGTCGATCTTGTCGGTGGGGCGTAAGGGAAGCGCCGGAAGATCAGCTAGGAAAACGAAGGCCTTAACCATATCGAACTGAGTGGTTGCGGCGTAGCGGCTGTCCCCGAGAACGATGCTGGGACGGAAAATGGTGAGTGGCGTCTCGGGTAATAGCTCGCGGACCATGTGCTCGCAGAATTTCTTGGTTCGCGCATAGGGGTCGTAGTCGGAGCGGTCCCAATCGAGAGAACGGTCCTCGGTAACCACTTCGTTCGAGCGCTCTCCGGCTACCGCGACAGTGCTGACGAAGCTGAAACGGCGCAGACCATGATAGTAATGCGAACGCCGCGCCAGTTGGAGAACTTCCAGTGTGCCCCGCAGGTTCACGTTCAGACATTTCTTTTCCGACTTGCGATTGAGCGATGCGGCCGAGTGGATCACCGAATCGGTGGTGTGGATAAGGCGGTCGTAATCGTCCTGCGCCAGACCGAATTGCGGTAAGGTTAGGTCCCCGCGAAAGATGCGGATGCGAGTCTGCAGGTACTCGTAGAAGCGAGCGAAGTCCATGTGCAACTGCAACGCCTGCCAGAGCCGGACTTCGGCGTCATGCGCCTCCGGGCTGCGGATCAGGAGATTGAGGCCGGCATCGTGCTGCTCGAGAAGATTGGCGGCGACGTGCGCGCCGATGTAGCCGGTCGAACCGGTCAGGAAAATCGCCACGTTGCTCCGTTGGTGCCTGTTTTGATGGTTTGGCCGTTCGGCTCTGGTTCTGGGGAAAGCTGAAACGTTCGCGGCGGACGCGCTTCCAGTGGGCGGCCCTCGATCAAAGGATACGTCCAGCGGCGCAAAGCGGGAATATGGACGTTGATCCAGTACTCCCACCAGTCGATCGAGCGCGTGAAGTAACCGAAAGCAGCACGCTCTTCTGGTATCAATGCATAGGAAAGTTTTTCGACGTTATCGGCGACGAAGTCATGCTCGTTTTGCAGGATAAAAGGCTCGAACAGAGCGATGAGTTTCTCTACCCGCTCCAGGTTGCGCTCGGCACGGGCCAGAGGCGTGCGTTTTAATGGGAGCGGTGCCATGATCCGCTGAATCGATTTGACGATCGCTTTCTGCGCCGGGGCCGACATGCGATCGTAGCGATGCTTGGAAACCGGGATCGCATCAAAACGCAGGCGTAGCCAGTATTCCAGGCCTTCCTGGGCGCGATAGTGCTTGCGATGAGCCAGCGAGGTCAGCTCAATCGAGCGCCGCATATCACAAGGATTAGTTACCGATGTCGCCAGTTGGTACAAGGGGTCGTGCCGTCGCTCGACGATGGCTGTCGCGATCAGCGTCATGCCACGGCAGACCGAGTCGACTGGGATGATATCCAACCTTTTGCGTTCGTTCGTGGGAAGCTGCCGGAAATACGTTCCTAACAAGTAGGATAACGAAGCGGATGTATTGATGCCCTCATTCCATCCCACAAAGGGCTGTTCTATGGAGGTCTCAACGATTGCCGGGCGGACAATGGCGACCGGGAAACCCGCACCGTGCTTGATGATCAGCGATTCAGCCAGGCTCTTGGTCAGGGTATAGGTGTTGGGCCAGCCGAGTTCCCGGGCGCGCTTCATGCCGGCTTCAGTCAGGTATGCGCGCAGCCAGCGAATACGGTTTTTGCGTACCTGGTTATCGAGAGCCGCGCCCGCCAGTCCCTTGGCGGCATGTTTCTTGCCGAGTGCTTCATGGCGCAGCTGCTCGGCGATGTCCGGGCTGCCCGCGAGTTTCTCCGCGCTGGCGATCAGGTCGTGAAGAGCAGCGTGCTCGCCTTCCGCGTCGAAGTCCAGAATTCCTGCCGGAGTATAGTTCGGACGCAGGGCTTCGCTTACGCGGCCATCGCGGGCGCCAGCCACATAACAAGTCGAGAGGTGCAACAAGCCAGCGTGATCGGACTTGCGCAAGAAATCCAGGATGTGCATGGCCGCGTCCACATTCGTGGCCAGCGCGTCGCGCAAGTCGGGATTGAAGTCCGTCAGGCCCGAGCTGTTGATGATCAGATCAAGATTCTTCGAGAGCGCCTCCGCCACGTCCGGAGCCAATCCCAAGCCGGCCTGAGAAGCGTCGCCTTCAACCACTTCGACGTGCTCAGCGAGGAATTGCGGCAACTTCGTGCCATAGTGCGCGTGTAGCGGATCAAAGACCGGAGACTCCTCGACCATCTTCTCAAAGCGGCGAACGGCGGGATTCGATTTCTGGCGCCGGATGAGCAGATACACCCGGCCTATCTCCGGCAAATCAGAAAGTAGGTT
>JBPYDQ010000320.1:0-3709 GCA_051986135.1 Terriglobales bacterium
TCCGCTTCCCACGGCTCGTTCTTAAAGCGCAGCCAGAGCCAGGCGCCTTTCTTGTTTGCAATTTGCTGTTCGGCCCACATATTCTCAAACGCCGTACGCGTGTCGTTGCTGAGTTGGCCGCTTCGCGCATCACGACTGGAAAGAATCAGTGCGTTGAGAACGGATTCCGTTCCGCGCGACTCAACCGACTTGTATGGCCCGCGGTCCGCATCCTTGTAGAACGGTTCCACCTCCTTCCAGAGGCGCACTCGCTTCGTGACGCTGTTCAGTAGCCGTTGCTCGTTCGGAGATGGGGCTCGCTCGTCAAGGGCCGTTCGAAGAGCGGAACGCGAAAGAGCATAAGGAACAACGGTGTGGCACGACACGCAGAAAGTTCCATGGTCCCGCTGGGCTCTGGACCATTCCATCCACCACGCTTGCCGTCGGTCTAAGTAGGCGGCCGCAGCCTTCGGATTCCAACAGTTCGCGATTTTCGTTCCCGGCTTGTCGGAGCGAGCTGCTACGTCTTCTGAACTGTTAGCCGCAGCCGCCGCTACTGTGTGCCAACCAGCCACCAAGATCCCCGTCATTAAGCAAGCCGCTAAACCGGCCGTCAGTCGTATAGCCCTCTTCATAAAACCCTCTTTATGAACAACGGTTCATGTTAGTTTGTCAGCCCGTCGAGTTTGTACAGTCACAGCCGGAAGTTCTGCATTTTATGTGCGCGCGATTATAACCCTCAAATATATTGCGGCCAACGGATCCGCCTCCAGGATGAATTGTCGAACATAACCGGCCAAATTTTCTGAATCACACTCCTAAGAGCTGTAGTTGAGAGCTGTATTCTCTTCCAGTTCGATTTTGCTTTGGGAGGAGGAGCTCCGCTTCCGGCTCAGATCTTGGCGGGTCTACCGGAGGCGGAACCCCAATGAGCTACGATTCTTTTTATCCCACTTTCTGCACCGTCCGACAAGCGTGAAACTGACTGGGCTAGAGACTGTGACCAGATCATCCTGCGCCATTGCCCGGTTTGTATGCGTGATTCCATCGTCGGTCACGGACGCCGCCGTAAGCAGGCGCATGATGAACATCACAACTGGATTAGGGCTTCACCAGGCAAGCAGGAAACGTCTAGCGTGTTCGGTGACCGTCAGCGGATAACAGTATTGGCGATTGCCCAGCAAGAACTCGCCTTTGTAATCGGTGCACCAGAGCTCATTGGGCCTGGCGCAGAGACAACGGGGTGTCCTGGGCATGACGACGGATGCGGCTGCGCCGCTCCACCAGGCCGTGGCGATCGAGCACTGCATGGATGGTGCTTTTGGCAGGAATGGGGATGCCAGAGAACCTGCGGATCAGACGCTCGCGGATCTTCCGAGCACCCCAACTGGAGTGCTCCCGCTTCACGTTCATGATGTAGTTCTCCACCTGGAAGGGGAGTTTGTTGGCGCAGCGATAGGGACGTCGGCTTCGGTCGGTCAGCCCTTGCACCCACATTCCTGGTAGCAATCAAAGATCTTGTAGCCGGTCCTGCGGGAGATCCCGAACTCCCGGCACAATTCCGCCATGGGCTCGCCCGCTATGCGGCGAGCCACAAACTGAAGCCTTTCGTCCATTGCAGAACACTCCTTCCGCGGCATCGGTTACCCTTCCTTAGGGGGAGGAAGGGTAACCTATGTCTCCGGTACGAAGTGTTACCTATGGTGTCGGGTCGCTCATCAAGAATTTTAGGGGGAGCCAATCCGACTTCCTCTTTCTGCTGTGTTTGTTCTGTGATTATTCTTATTGGACGGGTGTTTTTTGGGGATGGCCGCATTTGTGCCGGGCTGCAGCTTTTGCAATTCGCGTCGGCGCTGTTGAACTTCACGGTGCCGTGCGCGGTTTTCTTCCTCGCTGAACAGGTCCGCGTAACGCTTGAACATGGCCTGAGTCTTATGTCCGGGCACCTTTATGCAGTTTTGCGCCGAGCTCCCAGCCTTCCACAGCTCGTAAGCGCACGACCGCCTGAAATCGTGAAACAGCCGCCCCTGGTACTTCGGGGATTCCCACTTCTCGCCACAACGGAGACACTCGTTTACGGCGTTCAGAACCGAGAGAAAGTGGCCTTCGCTTTCGCGGCAATTCCGGCAATAGTAGGCCCCCAGGCAGTTCGTAACGGGGACCGTGTGCCAACACCAGCGGTAAGCAGAAATTGGGCGGCCATCGTGGTAGAAGATCAAATCGCAGCCGGGTTTCATATCGCTCCTGCGCCGGTCCAGGATTTCCCGCAATACCTCCGTCAGCGAGATGCTACGGGATTCGCGGTTTTTGTGATATCGCCCTGCACTCGGATGGCGTCTCCGTCCAGATGGTTCCAGCAAAGCTGTAGCGTCTCGCCGGCCGGGTAGCTCTGAATCCATCACCGACTCGCCGAAAGTTGAAAGTCTCGCCAAAGACTTTCACTGCAGGATCGTGCGCGAATGAGGGAGCGGACAACTTGCATCGCTCGCGAGTGCGGCTATGGCGTGCCAACCGGGTAGTGAGCTCACCTGCCGCCTCCGAGAAAAATAAGCACAGTTCATGGACAGCCATCTGTAACTTACTCGCACACAAACGATTCGCCGGGCACGTTGGGTTGTATGTCCAACGTGTTTCGCCCTTTTGACCGGCTTTCTCGCCATGTGCGTGTTCGGTCACGCTTCGCCGAAATAGTCACGCACGAGTGGTGCGGCGCAGGAATTTCTCACAAATCTGGTTTCCCCTGTGGCAGATCCCATCCCATCGTGCACGATGTACAACAATTCACGACAAGGCTTTACAAGAAACTGACATCACGATGACATGGAACCCCGGCAAAAGAGGGATGCTAGACCATGAAGTGTTTGGCACTGTTCACCCAAACCAGCTCAGATCCAGAGGGCAGAAAGCGACGCGCAGATCTTGCCAGCGCAAGCAACCAACTCTCTGCCACAATACGCGATGGGAAAAATCTTGGTGGTAACGTCTAACCCAGATTTAGAAAAGGGCATTATCGAGCCTTTGCAGGGAGCTGGATACCAAGTCGAAGCCACCTCGGAAACGAGCGTTGTGCTAGGTATCCCGCTGGCCGATGTACAAGCTGTACTAATTGTGACCGTAGAAGCCTCCTCCCGAGCTGAGCATGTGTGCTCGACAATTAGACTTATAAGACCAAGTCTGCCCATCATTGTGGTGGGTCCGGACGTTGCGCCGATCAAACTAAGGCTGTTTGCCCTTGGCGCTGACGATTACATACCCAGGCCATTTGATTGGCTGGAGCTTTTAGCACGCATCAGATCTCTCATTCGGAAATACCTGCTCTCTGTGACCTGATTAGATTGTTCACTCCCACAGTCTGATCACAACCATTCGCTACGAGCGCTAGCCTGTTTTCAATGGTCATTTCGCCGTTTGATCGTTTGATCGCCTGTAGCGAGGTCGCAGAATCGTGATGGGCAAGGGTGGATGGGGCACAGCGATGCCTATTATCGCCCAAAAACTAACTGAGAACAGGAAAAACTCTCTGCGCTGTCACGCGGAAGCGCCCGCCGCGCCAACGGTTTAATCTAACCGCGATGTCAGAAGTTGACCTCTCGTTAATACGCTCCTTTGTAGCGCCAGCGTCTCGCCCAATATCGCTGACTCTTGGCGGGTACCTGAGGGTCATCCGTCTTTTGGACGCTCACCTGCGTACTCCTCCACGTTAGGGCCCAAAGAAGTGCGCGAACCTGGG
>JBPYDQ010000321.1:0-4650 GCA_051986135.1 Terriglobales bacterium
AGACAACGTTCGCCACTTCGCGGTTTCTTTTTCCACGAATGCATTTTTCTCGGCAATGCGCGTCAGCGTATCTGTGCCCAAAGGCAATCGAACCGGAGGCTCGGATTGATTGGCGAGCTGAATAAGCGCCTGCGCCAACTTCTTAGGATCACCTGGTTGCTGATGATTTCTTCCCGCAGCAAACTCGCGCATCTTTCCGACGGTCTCCGCGTAATCCGAAATCCTCTCCTTGGTTGCCCCAAGCGAACTGCTATCCAGGAAATCCGTTCTAAAATATCCCGGCTCAACGATGGTAGCGCGAATTCCCAACGGCGCGAGTTCCGCACTCAAGGCTTCGCCAATAGCCTCGACGGCGAATTTCGTCGAGCAATACAAACCCCATCCCGGGCCGGAGGCATACCCGCCGACCGAAGACATGTTGATAATGTGGCCCGACCGCTGTTTGCGCATGCTGGGGAGCACCGCACGGGTCACATTGAGCAGACCGAAGACATTCGTGCGGTACAGATTCTCGATCTCTTTGGCGCTGCCCTCCTCCACTGCCCCAAGCAATCCATATCCAGCGTTGTTCACCAGAACATCGATGCGTCCAAAACGCGCCAAAGCGGCATCGACGGCAGACTTTACCTGCTCCTCGTCCGTCACATCCATCGCCACTTTATATACGTTGTCGCTCTTCCCCAGATGATCTAGGGCCTCGACCTTCCGGGCCGTTGCCACCACATTTTCGCCTGCCTCCAAAACAGCTTTTGCAATTTCGAAACCAAAACCGCGGGATGCTCCCGTAAGCATCCAAACTTTTTGCGCCATTGTTCCTCCTTCTTATCGGAAGCTAAGGGTTAAGATGCCTGGCGCTACTCTGACGGTATATGTATGCGCAAATCGGGCGAGTCAGAACCAGCAGCTTCAAGCGTTGCGTTTTGATTAGCACGAACCATACATTCCATCACCAACTCCTGATTAGTCGGCAAATCCGAAAAGTAGCGTATAGTACCCTGCGGGAAACCTGGCTTCCTCGTTAGACACCTATTGGCAACGCGATTTCAATAGCCTTCTGGCGGTCGGCCTTTTTGGAAACGATGAGCGTTCCGACCACGGACTGAAATCCGTCCTTTGTAGCCTTGAAGCTGTATGTGCCTTCCGGCACGTGGGCGATGTTGAAGCGACCATCGTGACCGGACTTAGCCGCTTGATTCGCTCGGAACCCCCTGGGCCTCGAATTTCAAAGACGACTTTGGTAAGCGGGTCATCGTTCCCCTTAACGATGATTTTGCCTCGCACAGAATAGACGGTAATCGGCTCGTCCAGTCGTGAAATGATATGTTCAGTCGGTGATTTCGTGAACCCTTTGAATTCTCCCGATTCAAATCGTTCTTGTGCCCAGCAACAGCTCGCCACACATAATTTGATGAGAACAACCTTTCTCAACATGGCGCCTCTCGCTTGCATTATCGCGCAATGCCGACGGTCGGCCTGAGTCCTGGTTTGTCCGCGTAACCGGTAGAGTCGCTCATAGTACTGAGGCAACCCTCAGTGAAACTCGTTCAGTAGTTTCTGCGCCATGATACGGACCCTTCGCCATTCCTCGGCAGTGCGCAGCGCCTCAGGAGTCCATAGTTGTGCATTGGCCTCACCGCTGAAACTACGCAAGTAATCGAGAATCTCTTTTGTTGAATCGCGTACGGCCTCGCTGATTTCGCCGTCTAGAACCATCCCCTGTGCTGCCATCGCGATGGCGTCGTAATCCAGCGCGAGTTCATCTACACAGTCAGGTGCGCCCGTATCTTCCAGATACTTGAGTTGAGCATCAGGACCGGACGCTAATAGCTGCAGCATCTCTGCGAGTCGTGTGGCTCTGGCGCTCACCGTTGGGCAACTCTATCATGTCTGCTGTTGGGGCCTGATTAGTCGCGAAACCGGAAAGTCACGCCAAGGTCCGGGGGAACAGCTATTTCCACTCAGGGAACCTCCTAGCGGATATGACTGCGCCGGAATTCACAATCACAAGAGCAAGACCGCAGCCGACGATGGAAGGCACATCAAACTGCAGGGTCTTCGTAGCGATGAGGTACGCGATGGCGAGCGTATTGAACAACAAGAACCAAGTTTCTTGCCAATCAGTCGATGGAATCCGCTCAGCATGGCACAGTGAATTGTAGCGCAGAGGGCCGATAAACGACTGCGGGATCTCTCTGAGCTTTGCCCACTCCCGTGTAGTCGGGAAATCGGAAAGGTACCTCATAGTACCCGGCCACAGCGGAGTCCAGCGGTACTGATACGTATTTCGGAGGTTATGCCGTTAATCAAGGGTTAGAGCGACGCTGACCGGCTAGCACGGGCGATGCGACAAAATGGACCGCCGGGAACCGGCAGACGAAGGGGCCGGCTTGAAAAAGTCTTATAATTGCGGACATGAAGCTGCTCATACGATCCCTTGGCTTGGGCGCGATTTGGACCCTCCTGTTAGTTGCGTTGTTGGTCGGTAACGTAGGGAGTGCTTCCACCACAGCATTGTTCATGCTCCTGCCTTCAATCCTCCTGACGGGTGCGGCGCAAAGGCTCCTTACTAGTGCGGGGCTCGGTCATATGGTCACCACTCCCGCTGCTACAATGCTTGCGACTTCAGTGATCAATACCGCATTTTGCGGCGTTTTCTTCTTCGCTCTGCTGAAGGTTATCTCCATAGGTCGTCGCAGGTGGATGCAAACTTGAACCCCGTGTAGAACCTTATCGGTTATGCCGTTAACAAGGAGCTAGGCGGAGTAGTTCCCGGTTCCCGACAACCCACGAAGGAAACAACTAGAATCCGCCGTTCTGAGATCCATCGACACTCGGATCGACGCGAACTGCGCGGCGTTGCTTAGGCGCCAGCTTTCTTTGCGTCCTTTTTCCCAGTGACACGGTGATAGGTGATCTTCTGCTTCAATTCTTTACCATCCTTTGCTTTCGTCGTTATCTCCTCCGTTATTGTGTTGCCATCGTCTGACATCTTTATACGAGCGTCAGTTGACGATCCGTCCGATTCTGCGTGGCCAAGAATCGAACCGTCTTCTTCCCTCTTTTCACTCTGCTTGAACACTTCTTTTCCATTTTTCATGAACGGATGCATGCTGCCATCCGGAGGGCCACTCCACGAATACGAATTGCTCTCGCCTTTGTCGTCAACGACGTGTACGCGATACGAGAACATTTCAGGCGTATCTTTCAGAACGGTCACAGTGACTGACTTCGGTGCCGGGTCGGAGCCGTAGTCGCTTTGCGAGGCGTCCATCTGCCATGTGCCTACTAGGGACTGCTTACTCTGTGCCCATGCGCTTACAGCGAGTAAGGTACAAGCGAATACCGCAGAAACAATTGCTTTTCGCATGATCCCTCCAGGGATGGAAATCGGCGGCGTTCTGTTTATCAGGGTTCCTCTCAGCAGTCAATCTGCTCGCGACATCTGCTCGCGATTAGGTGCAGATTGTCTCCACCGCCTTAGGTCAGGACTGTAAACGGAAGCAAACTGTCGAAAAACAGGCGATTACACTCACAACGGGAAGCGGGAGCGGGATTTTGGTCGTATCACAGGCAAACTGGAAGTGATTCAACTTGCCTGATTTGTCATGCCGGTTCAAACGGTCGATGCAACACCCTCCTGATCTGTTCAATCTGTTAGCGTTTTTCAAAAAAAACCTGACCTTTGAGCGTGTTGCTTAGACCCAACCAGGGCAGCGTTTTTCTTGAGTCAACGCTCTCGAACGAATTTAGCCATTGGAACACACGAAGATAGGTCTTCGGGCGAGTGTTGCGTCGACCTATTGAAACCACCCAGCTAATCGGACATGTGGAGTCCAGTACCCACATGATAAGCATCGACATGGACAATCTCGAAGCCCGCTGGTACAAAAAACCCCGGTCACGTCACATCATCTTTGATTTTCAGCCATGATCGCTTTTCGGCCATAGTAGCTGATCAGATAGAACGCAACTCCGAACGAGATAATGTCCTTGAAGAGAAACAGGCCGAGATTGTTCATGTAATGGATGCCGTGAACCACGACGGTGTCATCCGGAGTCGTGATCAACATGCTGCTTGTGGTGAAGAACATGCCGTGTGGTTCGCCAAAACCGTGGCCGACATAAGAATCAATAACATAGCTCGTACCAGCATGGTATAACTCCTTGCCATGTTTCGATTCGTCAGACTTTTCATTAGAACGATGGTTCGCCTCTTTCGCTCGCAGCGAAGTCTCCTCCTCGAAAATTTGGCTTTACGCCAACAACTTTCGGTTCTGAAGCGGCGCCATCCGCGGCCAACCCTGGGCAGCTTCGACAGGCTCTTCTGGGTCGTTGCCCGGCGAGTCTGGTCCGGTTGGAAGCAGTCTCTCCTCATCGTCACCCCAGAAACGGTCGTGCGCTGGCATCGAGCTGGGTTCCTTCTGTATTGGAGGCTGGTTTCCAGGATCACGAAGCAGGCTGGCCGCAGACCGACCCCCAAGGAGGTTCGGGATCTGATCTTCCGCATGGTCGCCGAGAATCCTACTTGGGGTGCGCCTCGCATCCACGGCGAACTGCTCATGCTGGGTTTTGATGTTTCCGAGAGAACCATTTCCCGCTGGATGAAACGAGCACCTAGGGACGGTGAGCCTGGAAAGCGTTGGCTTACCT
>JBPYDQ010000322.1:0-4219 GCA_051986135.1 Terriglobales bacterium
TTCAAGCCACAGGAAAATCCGCAGCTTCCGCCCAAAACGTTCGTGCCCTTCGACTGGGGAACCAACGACGCGTACGAGTTTTACCTGAATGTCGGTCCGCTATCGAATTTGAAGAAATATCTAGAAGGCAAGAGTGCGCTGTGGGATGACCAGGTGCAGCACGATACGTACGACGATTATTGGAAGGCGCGGAACCTGGCTCCGCACATGAAGAACATCCATTGCGCGGTGCTAACGGTGGGCGGATGGTTTGACGCGGAAGATTTGCAGGGGCCGTTCACTACCTTTCATTCAATCAACGAGGAGAATCCGGGAATCTTCAACGCACTCGTGATCGGGCCGTGGGTGCATGGAGGCTGGGCGCGGTACGACGGCGAACATTTGGGGCGCGTGGAGTTTGCAGCGAAAACCGGCGAGTACTACCGCAAGAACATTCTGTTTCCGTTTTTCGAACACTACCTGAAGGGCGCGCAGGATCCGAAGCTGCCCAAGGCGTACGTGTTCGAGACAGGCACGAATGTGTGGCGGCAGTATTCGGCGTGGCCGCCGAAAGGCGTCGAGCTCAAGACGATGTATTTCCATGCGAACGGTGGATTGTCGTTCGACGCGCCCGCGCCAGGTGCGGCGTTCGATGAGTATGTAAGTGATCCTGGGAAGCCCGTGCCGTTTGTGAACTATGCGGCACTCAATGTGCCCCAAGAATACATGCTCTCGGATCAGCGATTCGCGAACAAACGCACCGATGTGCTCACGTATCAGACGCCGGTGCTCGAGGAAGATGTGACGATTGCGGGTCCGATTTCTCCGCGCTTGTTCGTTTCGACCAGCGGGACGGATTCGGACTTTGATGTAAAGCTGATCGACGTGTATCCGGCGGATTTTCCCGACAGCAAGCAGGATGCGCCTCGTCCGGAGGATCGCGACAAGCCCCGCAAAGACGTCTCCATGCCAACCTTCGCCATGGGCGGATATCAGCAGCTGGTACGCGGAGAACCGTTCCGGGGAAAGTTCCGGCACAGCTTTGAAAAACCGGATGCGTTCACACCGGGCAAGGTGGAAGAAGTCCACTTCACGATGCCGGACATCGATCACACCTTCCGCCGCGGCCACCGGATCATGGTGCAGGTGCAAAGCTCGTGGTTTCCGCTGACAGACCGGAATCCGCAGACGTTCGTCAACATTCCCGACGCCAAGGCGTCTGACTTCGTGAAGGTGACTGAGCGCGTGTATCACACGAACGAGCAGGCGTCGGGGATTGAGGTGGAAGTGGTGCCGCGAGCGGTGGTGACCCAGAAATAGAGAAGTCACTGTCGTTTTCGACACCTACGCAGCCGTCGCATAATCGGCATAATCGTGCGTTGAGGTTCACGGAAATGAGAATGGTGGGAATGTCGATATTCCTACCGGACTCTGGCGGCCTGGACCGGGTCACAGACCGAGAAACCGCTTCGGCAACGGGTTTCAGCGCCTCAGCCGGAGAAATATTTACAAGTACGAGATGCTAGGGACTGCAAGAACCCTGCTTGATTGTTCGATCCGATGGCCCGATGGCACAGAGATACTCGGGATGACTCCTTTTGGACGGGATATCGGATACAGTCGAGAAAAACAAGACGGGGCGCGCATCGAAGCCAATCAGGTAAAGCTGTTGCACCTACTCAAACAGCTTGATATCAGCGTAGATCGTTGGCCCTCAACCTATTTGTTGTAACAATCCCTAAGCACCGCCTGGTACAAATTCTTTACCGACATTTCGAAGTTAAGCCGCCGTTGTACAGGTATGCACGAGTCATGATCCATTCGCCGACGAGCCTTCTCGACCTGCTCGTTGAGTACTTACTCATCGATTGCCATCACCAGCGAGTCATAAGACTGGAACCCCTGGCCGGTATGCGACCAGCATGCGCACCATATCGGTGAGGTTGCCGCAGGACGTCAATGTCTATGTCTATCCGGCCATGGCTGGGACATGTCAGTGTAGATACGACCTTGCCGCAATGCGGAAATCCCTGAGAAGAAAGATGGCCGCTGTTGCAGCGTGTCCCTCCTCCCGTCGCAACTTCGATATCTTCACTGCAAACTAATGGATGGCAGAACGACGGGGAGCTGCTGAAATGGCTCAACTCCTTGTGATCGTGATGTGCCCTTCGGAGAGAGCACTATGGGTTCCCACAGTGAAGCGGTGCATAAAGATTCAGGGCGCTCTTTGACCTGACCTCTATTTTCTCGGTGGCGACGAACTCGGAGAATGAAAACAATACCCCAAGCTTCGCACGGTCCTCAGGTATTCAGGGTGTCTCTCATCTTCCTCAATTTTTTCACGAATTCTTTTCACATAAACGTCTACCGTACGAGGACTTATAACCCGAGGACTGCTTTGCATCATCTTTATAAGATGGGGACGGGTGAAAGTACGTCCAGGGTTTCGGATTAGGTATTCCAGCAGGCGAAATTCCGCCAGTGATGCCTTTACGGGTACGCCTTTCACTTTGACAACGACTGCTTCTGGGTCAATTTCCACTTGACCAAAGCGGATGGGCTTGGACTGTGTAAGTTCGTAACAACGTCGCAGGTTAGCTCTTACTCTGGCGATCAGTTCGCGTTTCCCAAATGGTTTAACAACGTAATCGTCCGCTCCAGAATCCAGGCCTGCAACCCGGTCGGCTTCTTGCGCTCGTGCGGAAATAAAGATCACTGGTAGTAAGGACAATGCCGACGTTCGCCTTATGCGCTGGCACAGTTCGAGGCCGTCAGTCGTTGGGAGATCGGTCTCCAGTATGAACATTGAAGGCGCCGACGCCAGCGCAGATCGGACAGCGCTTTCACCATTGCGAAATCCACGTACTCTAAATCCCCGTGGCTCTAAAGTGTTTCGGATCCGACGGAAGTCCTTCGACGAGGGCTCGATTACGAAGATTGTATACAGTTGTTCCTTTACCGATTTTGTCGAAGCCATACCAATGTGAGCGGTTTTTTGTTTCAGCCTGATTGACGGCGCCCGCGACTTATGTCTCTTAAATACACTGACCGAGGCAAGTGTGCTACGGTTGCGGGACTTTTGTAACAGTAAATTAACCGACCATTAACACAACTGTAACAATCGTTGGAGAGCATTCCATAGGCTCATCTGTCTCCGAAGCGATGTTGCAGGGGCGGCAGGACTCTATTCTGCGGGAGGAAAAATGAAAGGATTGTTAGCAGTTGCGCTCTCATTTGCCATAAGCGGTAGCGCGGTAGCTGATCCGGCTGGGCAAGCGGCAACTTCGACCACCTCTACCAATACAACCGGGAAAACGACCAGAAAATCGTCGCCCAGCGTGGCGAAGCAACTGCAGCAGCTGCAACAGGCTCTCGAGGCGCAACAGCAGCAAATTCAGCAGCTTCGAACGGATGTGCAGAGCCGCGATCAGCAGATTCGCCAATTGGAGGATAAGGTAAATCAGAGCCAGTCGGCAGCCACAGCGGCTCAGAGCCAAGCTCAGGCAGCCACCTCACAGGCCGGCCAGCAGGAACAGGCGGTCAGTTCTTTGAAGAGCGACGTAAGTGATTTAAAGAACAACGTGACCAGCACGGCGCTGTCGGTACAGGAAGGCCAGAAGCGATTAGCAGAAGAGGTGGAGAGTCCACTGGCGATTCGTTTCAAAGGCGTCACCCTTACCCCCGGTGGCTTCCTGGCGGCAGAATCGGTGTACCGGCAGCGCGCCCTGACCGCGGACGTCAACACCCCCTTTAACACAGTCCCATTTCCCGGAGCCTCAAATTACGATGTAAGCGAGTTCTTCGCCTCTGGTCGCCAGTCGCGCATTAGCCTGTTAGGCGAGGGTAAACTGAAGAGCACAAAAGTCTCGGGCTATTACGAAGCTGATTTCCTCTCGGCCGGCATCACTTCCAACAATAACCAGAGCAACAGCTACACGCTCCGACAAAGGCAAGTCTGGGGTCAAGCGGCATTCCAGGACGGCTTCAGCTTTACCGGCGGGCAGATGTGGAGCCTGGTGACCGAGACAAAGAAGGGTCTGGATAATCGCACCGAAGCACTGCCCATGACTATCGACGCGCAATACCACATTGGTTTCAGCTGGGCGCGGCAGTACGGCTTGCGCGTGGTCAAGAATTTCAACAACGCGGTCTGGCTGGGGGCTTCGATCGAGCAACCACAAGCGATTTTGGTTGCCCACGGCAATGGTGCTAATGCCCTTCTGGGTGGACCCGGCGTCAG
>JBPYDQ010000323.1:0-3664 GCA_051986135.1 Terriglobales bacterium
GTGCCCCCAACTCCGGTCGGCCGGCGATGACAGTTGTGCGCAGCCCCTGATCGCTCACCAGCGCCAGATATGAATCATTCGTGATGGCGCTGCCCTTTGGTCCACCTTGTCCCTGTGGACCATGGCAGGATGAACAATAGGTTCTGTAGGAGGCTTCACCGCGCTGAACAACTCCTGAAGACTTCGCCACGTAAGATGGTGCATCAGCTCCGGTCAGAATTCCTGGCCGGCCCCAACGCGACCGAATTTCGCTGGTGATCACATCGATCTGTTTATCGGTCAGCATTCCTCCCGCGCTTTGAGCGAAGGCTGGCATCGACGTTCCATGTACGCCGTTGGCGATGACTTTGCGCATGGAAGGTTCGTCAACGATGGCAAGATAAATCGGATCGGCCAGCGCAACTGCCGCTCCGCCCCGACCGTCCGTGCCGTGACAGGCCGCGCAGTTTTCTGCGTAGAGGGTCTTGAAGTCGCTGATCTCACTCGGAGCCGGGTCTTCCGAATCCTTGGTCGGTCGGCCGGGCGGAGAGCTGCAAGCAGAGAGCATGACCAGGCTGAATGCCGCAATAGTGCATAGATAACGGGATGAGTTCACGGCCGTTCATCTCCATGTGGCGAAATCATTCCTGGAGCTTCCACTCCAGCGCGCATGGCGAAGGGCAGGTTCTCCCGCGTCAGCATGCGCGATTGACGCACAACCACCAGCCCCGCCACAATTCCGAAGCCGACCTGCGAAGCGATGAACCAATACCAATCGATGTGACTCGCGAGCATTGGATTAATCAGACCGAGGGTCGTGTATATCAGTGCCGACCACAACACGGGAGCGATAAGTCCTCCAAGGACAATCGGCCTGCGCGGAAACATGGGAAGCATGGCGCCGTACAGCAATCCCACCGAGGTTGACACAAGAGCGTGAAGACCCAGAGCGATTGCAAAACTATCCGCATGAAACGAATACAGCTGTGCGGGCCCGAGCTTCAGGGATTCGGCATAGACCGCGGCCGCAAGAAGATTGATCGGATACCAGATGCTTCCGGCTTTCAACACGCCGTACAAACATGCAAGAAACGCCATCGCTACACTTCCCGCAAATCCGCCCTTCACGCCCGCCGAAATTGGATACGTATGAACCGGGAGCCATGCTCGCTGGTAATCCGCTATGGGAACCCGCTCAACGACGCGCCGTTCAGTCGCTATGCGAATATCTTCGGCAACCACGGGGACTGTTTCTTCGTGCTCGCGCGGGAGGACTTCGCGAAACCAGCCAATACATCCTGCGAAAGAAAGCACCGCGCCAAGCAAACTCACAGAGACACTGGTAACAAGTCCCGCAAATAATAAGGAACATCCAAAAGCTAGGACAAAAGGCCAAGCTGTCGGCACTGGTACTTCTATCTCGCGTGGAGTCTCGCGGCTTTTGCTCAATTGCTCGTTTATTAGCAACGTTGCCATTTCTCTTCCCTCAACGTCCCAGAACGTAAACGACAGTGAAAACGACGACCCAAACCACATCCACAAAATGCCAGTACAAGGAAAGCACTTCCACACGACGGGAGTGCTCCCTTCCGACTCGGCCGGCAAAGGCGAAGATCGCTACAATGACGAGCATGATCAGTCCTGCAGTGACGTGAAACGCGTGCAGGCCGACGAGTGAGTAATAGGTTGTCCCGAAGAGATTGGTGGAGATTGTCAGTCCGTGCTCATAGATCAGCCGGTGCCATTCCTGTCCGGTTCCAAAGAGAAACAGACCGCCCAGCAGAATCGTGAGAGACCACAAGCCCAAAAAAGCGCCGCGCTTGCCTTTGTCGACAAATTTTCCCGCATAGTGAATGGTCAGGCTGCTTGACAGCAGGCAGATCGTAAAGAAAATCGGAGTCTCGAGCACTTCTCGCGGAGTTGGTCCGGTCAGGCTTTTGCCTACATAGAAGAGGTAGGCGACGACGAAAATCGTAAAGATCGCCGACTCCGCGATGATCAGAGAGGCCATCGCGACCTTGCCCCGATATGGAAGGCTCGAAGGCTGCTGTATTTCGTTGAATGATGGTGCTGCTGCGCTCATTGATTTCTACCTTCACTCATACTGGCTGTCCGGATCTTCCGGATGTTTCAGGTCCCACAACGGACGGCGGCTCGCAACCACAGGTACGGTGGCAAAGTTGTACGCAGGTGGTGGGGAGCTCGTAGACCACTCGAGTGTCCAGGCATCCCAAGGATCGTTCCCTGCTTTGGCTCCTTTGAAATAAGAAACGATGAGGTTCCACACGAAGACCAGAATGGCAATTGCCTGAATAAATGCGCCGATCGAGACGATCAGGTTCAGCGTGTCCCAACCGCGCCCGGGCTCGTAGGTGTAGATGCGACGCGGCATGCCCAGCAGTCCGGGAATGTGCATCACATCAAACGTGAGGTGGAAGCCGATCAGGAACAGCCAGAAATGCCATTTGCCAAGACGCTCGCTCAGCATCCGGCCGGTCATCTTCGGGTACCAGTAATAAAACGCCCCAAAGACAGCAAACACAATTGCGCCCACGATCACATAGTGAAAATGCGCGACGACAAAGTAGGAAAGGCTAAGCTGCCAATCGACAGGCACACACGCCTGTATGATGCCGGTGAGACCTGCGATTAGGAATTGAAACAGAAAGGCAATGCAGAACAGCATGGGCACTTTGAACTGAATCCTTCCGCCCCACATGGTGCCGATCCAGTTAAAAATCTTGATTCCGGTGGGAATGCCGACAGCCATGGTGGTGATCGCGAAGAAGCTGTTGGCGTAGGAATTCATGCCCACGGTGAACATGTGATGCGCCCATACGCTGAGGCTTATAAACCCGATGCCAACCGAGGCGGCCACCATCACCGGATAGCCGAAGATCGGTTTGCGTGAAAACACCGGAATGATTTCCGACAGGAAAGCGAAAGCTGGAATAACCAGTACGTAAACTTCTGGATGACCGAAAATCCAGAAGAAGTGCATCCAGAGCACGGCAGACCCGCCCGCCTGCGTATCAAAGAAATGCCCTCCAAGATACCGATCGATCAGCAGCATGATTTGTGCTGCCGTGAGCGGGGTGATGACAATCAGAACCATCCCCCCCATCACAAGGTACAGCCACACCAGTAGTGGCATCCGGCCAAGCTTCATGCCAGGGCATCGCATGCAAAGAATTGTGGCGATAATGTTGATTCCGGTTCCCAGGCTCCCGAATCCAGAAACCAGCAGCGAAAGTGTCCAGTAATCAGAACTGTGTCCCGGCGAGAACGCGCGCGCGCCCAACGGCGCATACGCCCACCATCCAACATCCGGTGCGTTCCCCGCTCCGTACAAACCGCTTCCCCCAAGAAAACTGAAATACAACAGGAAGCCACCAAATGCCGTCAGCCAGAAACTGAAGGCATTGAGCCGGGGAAACGCCATGTCTCGGGCACCAATCATCAACGGGACAAGGAAGTTGGCGAATCCGAACAAAATGGGCATGACCATGAAAAAGATCATAGTTGTGCCATGCATCGTGAACATGCGGTTGAAAACTTGTGGAGACACAAAATCGTTGTGCGAATGCATCAACTGGATGCGAATGATGAGAGCCTCAACCCCACCCACCACAAGAAACATCAGTCCGTAAAGGATGTAGAGAATCCCCAGCCGCTTGTGATCGAC
>JBPYDQ010000324.1:0-16916 GCA_051986135.1 Terriglobales bacterium
CGCGGTTCAGGAAGGCGACCTGGACCGCGCCCGGACGGTGCTGGCAAGAGCCCTGGCACTTGCCCCCGATCTTGCCCGTGCGAACTATTTCTATGCGCGCGTGCTGCGCTTGGATGGGAAATACGACGAAGCCGGAGTTCATTTGCGTAAGGTGATCGCCCAGTATCCCCGCGACCGCGTGGTGCGCAATGAATTGGGTCGAATTTTGTTTCTGCAGCGGCGATACCGCGATGCCATTGAGCAATTTAACGCCGCACTGGAGGTCGACCCCGAGGACCTCGAGGCTCACTACAATCTCATGCTCTCGTACGAAGGGCTGGGCGACGAGAAGCAGGCACACGATCACCAGGTTCGCTACCTGCGGTTCAAGGCGGATGAAGCGTCGCAAACCATTACCGGACCTTATCGCCAACTGAATCCTGAGGACAACAATGAGCGCCAGCCAATTCATGAGCACGTGTCGGTGCCGCTGCCGGGAATTGCCCAAGCCCCGGCGCCCGCCGCCGGCACCGGCCACTCGCCCGAGCGGACCTCGGCACACCTGGGAATCTCCTCCAACGGGGGCTCCAGATAATGAATTGCTTCACCAAGTCGCATACCTTTGTTTGCCGCTCCTGCCAATCCGGGCCGTATTCCCGCCTTGATCCCGGGCTCACGGCGGGGGCCAATGTCCTCCGCTGTTTCCTGGCAACCGGCACGGTGGCACTCCTCGTTATCCTGGGAACCGTTCCCGCCCACGCACAGCACATCGCCTTCCGCGATGTCAGCGCTCAGGCCGGTATCCGCTTCCTGCACAACAATGGCGCATTCGGGAAAAAGTATCTGCCCGAGACCATGGGTCCCGGCTGTGCCTTCATCGACTACGACAACGATGGTTATCCCGACATTCTGCTGGTCAATGGCGCGGATTGGCCCGCTCATCCGAACACCGGGCCGACCACGCCGAAGCTCTATCACAACAACCATGATGGAACGTTTAGCGATGTGACCCGCAAAGCCCATCTGGCCATTTCCCTCTACGGCATGGGAGTTGCGGTCGGCGATTACGATAACGACGGCTTCGACGATATCTTCATCACGGCTCTTGGCCAGAGTCATCTTTTCCACAACAACGGCAACGGCACGTTTTCTGATGTAACCAAGTCGGCGGGGCTGTGGGGGCCGAGTGAATTCTCCACCAGCGCAGCCTGGGTGGATTACGACCGCGATGGCAAGCTCGATCTGGTGGTCTCGAATTATGTTCAGTGGTCGATAGCCGATGACCTCTTCTGCACGCTCGACGGCAGACACAAGTCGTATTGCACGCCGGAATCGTATAAGGGGACCTCGGCGCGGCTCTGGCACAACCTGGGCAAAGGCAAATTTGAAGATGCCACCCAGAAATCCGGCTTGAACGACTCCACCTCGAAGAGCCTGGGCATTGCGATTCTCGACTATAACGATGACGGATGGCCCGACATCTTGTTGGCCAACGACACGCAGCCGAATAAGCTCTATCTGAACAAGCACGACGGGACATTCGAAGAGCGTGGCGTCGCCGCTGGAATTGCATTCAGTGAGGATGGCGTGGCGCGCGCCGGGATGGGCGTGGATGCCGCTGATTACGATCACTCCGGTCATCCCAGCATCCTGATCACGAATTTCGCGAACCAGATGATTTCCCTCTATCACAACGAAGGCAATGGCCTGTTTGTGGATGAGGCACCGCGCTCGGAAGTTGGGCGCGCAACCCTTCTTACACTCGGCTTTGGGTGCTTCTTCTTCGATTATGACAATGACGGCTGGGCCGATATCTTTGTGGCCGACGGGCATATTGAAAACGAGATCGAACGCGTGCAGAAGAGGGTCAGCTATGCCGAACCCCCCCATCTTTTTCGAAATCTCGGAGGCGGAAGGTTCAGGGAAGTCACCGATGAGATGGGTGCCGTCTTCGCCGCGCCAAAAGTGGCCAGGGGTGCGGCGTACGCTGACATTGATAATGACGGTTTCCCAGATTTGCTGTTGACGACCAACGCCGGCCGCGCCTACCTCTTTCACAATGAAGGCGGAGTCAATCACAGCCTGCGCATCAAGCTGGTGGGCACCAAATCCAACCGTGACGGCGTGGGCGCAGTGGTGCGGGTTTCCTCCGGCAGCGTCCGGCAATCGAAGACGCTTAAAAGCGGCTCCAGCTACCTGTCTCAAAGCGAGTTGGTGCTGACCTTCGGATTAGGCACCGCCACGAAGGCCGATTCGGTCGAAGTCGAATGGCCAAGTGGTCGGCTCGACAAGCTGTCGAACCTTGCGTCCGACCAGACCATCACCGTGCAGGAAGGCAGGGGTCTGGTCTCGCTGCGGCCCTATAGCAAACCGCGACCGGTGCCCAATCGCCTGCAAGCTCGACGTTGAGAAAGTTTTCGCCTTCCTTCTACGATAGACTGACTGCTTGATGAGATCGGCTTCGGGAATTCGAATCGCTCTCGTGTCTGGGTTTGCGCTGCTGCTGATCCGAGCTGCGCCGGAAGCCAAACCCGCCGATCCTACCATCGAGGCTGCTCGCTTGAATAATCTGGGTGCGGCCTATATGAATCAGCAATTATTTGAGAAAGCTCTGGAGGCTTTTGAACAGGCGTCGGCCCTCGATTCGAAACTCGCGATCGCCCGTGTGAATCAGGCTATTGCCCTGGGGAACCTGCAAAAGGTAGAGGCCGCCATGGAGATCCTCAAGGAGACGATCAAAGAAAATCCTAAAGACCCTTATGCCTGGTACAACCTCGGCATGTTGTACAAGAACTCCGGCCTCCCGCAAGCGGCGGTCGATCAATTCCAGAGAGTTACAGAGATCGATCCGACGGATGCCGACAGCTGGTACATGCTGGGCAGCGCGCATCTGCAGGCCAAGCAGCTTCCCGAAGCCGAGCAGGCATTCCAGCATGCGCTGAAATTAAATCCTCTGCACGCCTCGGCAGAATTCGGACTTTCGCGCGCGCTGCAGGAATCCGGCGATATTGCTGAGGCCCGTAGGCATCTTGCCCGCTTTCAATACATCACGAAAAATAAGCTGGGCGCGCCCATGAGTCTGGCCTACGGCGAACAGGGTAAGTACTCGCGGGCGGAGGAGTCGCCGGCGGCAGTGTTCGGAGCCCCCCAGCAGATTCCAGTGAAGTTCGTCGATGCGACTCGCCAGGCAAGCTTGATTTCGAATCCCTCTTCCCCAGCCTCGAGTGCCGTTGATCTTCCTCGTAGTCTCGGTCCGGGCGCCTGTTTCCTCGACTATGACGGTGACGGCAAGCTCGATATTTTCGTTGCCGACAATGGTGGCCAAGGCGGAATGTCCTTATACCACAACCTCGGCGCCGGCAAATTTGAGGATGTTACTAAGAAGGCGGGCATTAATCCGACCATACACGGCATCGGTTGTACTGCCGGCGACTACGACAACGACGGTGCGGCTGATTTGGCGGTCACTACCAACGAAGCTGTGCTCCTATTCCATAACCAAAAGAACGGCACATTCCAAGAAGTTAGCATAGGGGCGAAGGTTCTCTCTGGCAAAGGGAGTCTTGGGGTTACGTTCATTGATTACGATCACGACGGTGACCTCGATCTTCTCGTCACCCGCAGCGGTGATCAGGCGAATTGGGGTCAGATGTTCAGGAACAATGGGAATGGAACCTTCACTGAGGTCACCCAGCAGATCGGCATGAAAGAGGTTGTCTCCTCCGGCGCGGTGAGTGCGACTGGAACCGACTACAACAACGATCGCGCCGTGGATATTCTGCTGCCGGACCTCGGCCCGACGATCTTGGAGAATCCTCGCGAAGGAAAGTTTCCCGCGCGAAAACTGTGGGCCGCTCCCATGCCCGCTGCCGTCAGGGGTGTCGCGGTACTCGATTTCAACCACGATGGTTGGATGGACGCAGCCTTCACGCACAGCGGGTGGACGAGCGGCTCAGGGGTAACTTTATGGCGGAACGATGCTGGCCAGCGGTTCGCCGCCGTCGAATTTCCCAAGACGGAATGGCTGAACGGCTGGGGTATCGCCGCCTTGGACTATGACAACGATGGTTGGATCGACATCGCGGCGGTCGGCGAAACCCGAGACCGCAAGGGGGAGATCAAGCTCTTCCGGAATCTCGGCGCTGGCGGGTTCAAAGACGTTACCGCCGAGGTTGGCCTCGACAAAATTCAACTGCACAACCCCCGTGCTTTGATCACCGGAGATTACGACGACGATGGCGCCACCGACCTGCTCATTACACAAAACAACGGACCAGCTGTGCTGCTGCGGAATGAGGGAGGAAATAAGAATCACTGGCTGAAGTTGTCGCTGACGGGGCTTAACGATAACAAGAGCGCGATCGGAACTAAAGTGGAGGTGTTCGCAGAGGGCAATCGCCAGAAGTGGGAGATCGCGGGATCAAACGGCTATTTGGGCCAGAACTCGACCGAGATTGTTGCCGGCCTCGGCCAAGCCGCACAGGCCGATGTCGTGCGCATGCTCTGGCCCACAGGAGTTCTCCAGGACGAGATTGAAATCCCCGCCGACCAGCAGAAAAACATTGTGGAGATCGACCGGCGCGGGAGCTCCTGCCCGACGCTGTTCGTATGGGACGGCCACCGCTATTCGCTAGTTGGAGACATGATCGGAGCAGCGGTCGTGGGACACTGGATTTCGCCCGGACAGCGCAACATTCCTCGACCTACCGAGTACATGAAGATTGACCGACATGTGTTGCGGGAGAAGGCCGGCAAGTTGAGCTTCCGCTTTATGGAACCGCTTGAAGAAGCCGTTTACCTCGATCAGGTTCAACTCCTCGCGGTGGATCACCCGGCGGAGGTCGAGGTTTATCCTAATGAGTATTTCGCGAGCAGCCCGCCGTATCCGCCGTTCAAAGTTGTTTTCAACAAAGATGCTCGGCCGCCGGCGGGGGCTTGGGATGATCACGGGCACAACCTGCGGCCAGATTTGTTGGCCCATCGTTTTGTCGGCGACTTCGAATTATTGCCGTTCACCGGATTCACAAAGCTGCACAGTCTCGAACTCGATCTCGGCGAGCCCTATCAAGGCGGTCCATTTTGGCTGCTCATGCACGGCGAGATCGAATATTTCACTGCAACTGGCATGTACGCAGCCGATCAGGCAGGACTTCAACCCATCGCACCCTACGTTGAAGCCCTCGGCTCGGACGGCAAATGGAAGCGCGTCCTCGATGATATGGGTTTTCCGGCTGGCGGCCCGCGCACCATGACTGCCGATCTGACGAACAAGTTGCCGCTGGGAACGAAGCGACTCCGGGTCTGGACCAATTTGCAGATCTACTGGGACAATATTTTGATCGACCGCACCAGGCAGAATTACCCGCTACGGCTGGTCGAGGTCCCCCTCACGGGCGCCGATCTACGCTTCCATGGTTTCCCGCTGAAAATTGAAGGCGAGCCGCCGGGGAACGTCAACTACGTTTACGAGAAGGCCAGCGCAACTGGCCCCTACACCCGGCCACGAGGCGCGTACACCCGCTACGGAGATGTGCTTCGACTGGTTTCTAAGTTCGATGACCGGCTGGCGGTGTTTGGCTCAGGCGACGAGGTTGCTCTGGAGTTTGATCCCCTCGGGCTTCCCGCGCTTCCTCCCGATTGGATTCGTGACTATTTCTTCCTGGCGCACGGATACGAGAAGGACATGGATTTCTACGCCTTCGATCCTACCAGCGTGGACCCGCTTCCTTTCCGTGACATGGGTAGCTACCCCTATCCCGAGCAGTCATATCCATGGAATGATCTGCACTTGAGAGATTGGCTCGAGTACAATACGCGATACCTGTCGGGGAACGAGGCTAGCGGATACTCGTTCCGGTATGGAAGCAAGTAGAGGCATTCGACCCTATTGCCGCCCTCGGATCTCTTCCATTCCCATTGACACGGGCCGGCGATTCATAATCCAATACGCCTTTCATGGCAACCCCATCGACCACAGCTGCTTCGACTGCCAGTCCGCGACTTCGGCGGGCTTTAACGCTATCTGACCTAATTCTCTACGGCGTGATTGTGATCCAGCCAGTCGCGCCCATGTCCGTCTTCGGCGTGCTAAGCGAGCGCGGCCGGGGGCACGTGGTGACCACGATCCTTATCGCCATGGTGGCTATGCTATTCACTGCCGTCAGCTACGGCCGGATGGCACGGGCTTATCCCAGCGCGGGGTCGGCGTTTACTTATGTGGGGCAGGAGATCAATCCCGCGCTGGGATACGTGACCGGGTGGAGCATGGTGATGGATTACATGCTGAACCCGATTATCTGCATCGTGTGGTGCAGTCAGCAGGCGCATGTGTTTGCTCCGAATGTTCCTTACTGGATCTGGGCCATTTTCTTCGCGCTGGTATTCACCGGGCTCAACGTTCAGGGTGTTAAAACATCGGCTCGGGTGAACTCCGGCCTGGCCGCCGCGATGGGCATCGTGATTGCAATTTTTTTCGTGACCGCGGCACGCTATATCTTCGGCCAGCCGCATCAGGGAGCGGAGTTCTTCACCCGCCCGTTTTACGATCCGGAACTATTTAGTGCAAAAGCCGTGCTGGGTGGAACCTCCATCGCCGTGCTGACATATATCGGTTTTGACGGGATATCGACGCTCTCCGAGGAGGCGGAGAATCCGCGTCGCAATATCTTGCTGGCCACCGTACTGACCTGTTTCGTCATCGGCATTCTTTCCGCGATCGAGGTCTATGCCGCGCAATTAATCTGGCCCGCATCGCAGCCGTTCCCCAACGTAGATACCGCCTTCGTACACGTCGCCGGGCGGGCCTGGCGACCGATGTTCGCCATTGTCGGATTCACCCTGCTGGTTGCTAATTTTGGCTCGGGCATGGGCTCTCAGATCGGTGCCGCGCGGTTGCTCTTCGGCATGGGACGCAGCAATGCTTTGCCAAAGGGATTTTTTGGTGCAATCGATCCCAAGCACCACGTTCCGCGGAATAACGTCATTTTCGTCGGCGCCGTTGCCCTCGCAGCCGCGCTCCTGGTGACCTACGGCCTGTTCAGCTACGGCCTGGGTGCGGAAATGCTGAACTTTGGAGCGCTGATCGCTTTTATGGGTGTGAATCTAGCCGCCTACAAACGTTATCAAGTGCGGGCATCGAATTCGTCATTCACGAGATGGGTAATTCCGGCCCTGGCCGTCGTCGTTATCTCCACACTCTTGTGGGGGACCGGGGCAGTGGCTTGGATTGTGGGTGGAGCCGGCTTGTTGGCTCTTGCCGTCGCCGCTCCGCCCCTGGCAGGGTTCGTGATCTGCTTTTTGCTGTGGTGGCATCTGAGCATTCCGGCCAAAATTGCGGGCGTGATCTGGATGTCCGTTGGAATTGGCTTTGGAGCCTGGAAGACGCGGGGCTTCCGCGGAAATTTGATCAATTTCGAGCTGCCAACGGAGGACGCGGAAGCCTGAGCGAGTTTGTAATTACCACCAAACAGCCGTCGAGCTGGGGGCCCTTCCGACGGCCTCAAATTGCAAAAATTATCCGATTACAAGGGTACAGAATTCACTCCACATTCCATCCCCTGATTTCTACCGCCGCCTTTGCCGTCCCCAAATCCGTGGCGCGATACGTTGCGGTAATTTCGCGCTTCTCTCCCGGCATTAAGGACAGGTAATTGTCTTGCCACACGACTGGCAGGATTTCCTCCCCGCCTTTGCCCTTGTCAAGCTTCAAGCGAATGAAAAAGGCCAGGTTCTTGCTGGGATTCCCGAGCGTTACACGAGTAACATCTTGGTCTCCCTGTCGCTCGCTTCGGCTGGACACGCTCACCTTAACTGTCGGCAACTGCCTCAACGCCGTGTAGTCGGCATAGGTTGCAGTCGGAGTCGTGTACCAGGTTGAGTGTGCCCAATCGAGTGATTCGGCCGAGGTGGATAGCCAATAGAAATTCGAGCCGACGATCTTTCCCGTCGAATCCTTGACGGTCAATCTCAGGAAATGGGTCGGGCTCAATCCCTGAATTTCAGGCAGCTCGAAGATTTTATTGGTGCTGTCGGCGGGAGCGTTCACCGTTTCTTCTTTGGAGAACTTCTCGTTCATGTCCAGGTTGAAGATTTTGGCCGTGAGCGTGAGATTGCTGGCATCCTGGTATTGGCTGCTGACCAGCCACACCGAATGGTCGTCGTAGCCGTATATGGGATCGAGCGGCTGCATGGCCATTTTCGCGCCAAAATAGCCGCCACCCGGACGCAAGTAATAGTCGTACAGGTGCCAGATTAGCGAAGGCCATGCATTATTCAACATCCACTGAATGACGCCGGTAGACGTGTACTTGTTGCGACTGTAGGCCTCGTACATGGCGCGGATGCCTTCATAAGTCATCAACTGCGACTTGAAAGCGAAGTCCTCGACATTTTCAGCCTTGCCGTAGCGCGCGTTGAGGGCGTCGCTGAACACGTGAATATCTTTGAATGCCCCGCCCCCCGTGTGATAGTTCCAGTACTCATCAATGGGCCAAAGGTGCTCCTTGGGTATGAATTTTTCCAGGCTCTCCAGGGGAGGGACAGCCGGGCCGGGACTGGTCTCGGTATTAAACCCGTATGCGCCACCACAGCCGCCTTGGTTGCAAGGGGTGGGCGATGGGTGGGCCTGAGAGTCGACCAGCCAGTAGGACGGGGCGACGTACTCGTACGGTCCGGTCATCTTTACGCCGCTCAAACCCGACTGACCCGCCAGCTTGGCGGTGGCAGACGATACGATTGGATTTGGCCACAGCAGCTGCTTCTCCGTGTTCATATACATTTGCTCGACATCGGGCGGCGGCGGGTTGTCGCTGCCGTTCAGCCACATCACCAGGCTGGGATGGTTGCGCAGACGATAAATCTGGGAAGTCAAGGACTCCTTGGCGATTTGGTAATCGGCCTGCGACCATTTCGACCAGTGTTCCCAGTGATCGCAGCAGCACCAACCCGCCATGACCAGAATGCCTCGGCGGTCAGCTTTGTCGAAAAACTCATCCGGCTCAAGTTTGCCTTCGAGCCGAACCGTGTTGAGTCCCATATCTTGCACATATCGGAACTGATCCTCGACGTAGCCGGGGGCATACCGGAGCATCATGTCGGAAGTGTAGCCGCCGCCACGAATCAGAATTTTCTTGCCGTTAATGCTGAAAACGCGTTGGTTGCTCTCGTTCAGCTGGGAGGTGATCTCGCGAATGCCAAAGCGTGAATCGGAAACGTCGGACACCATCCCATTTACGTCGAATTCCATATGCAGAGGGTAGAGGTTAGGAGTACCCATCTGCGCTGGCCACCAGAGGCGCGGACTCCGAAACGTGAGTTGAGGAAACTCGCCAGGCGTAAGAGTCACGTCCTTGACCTCATTCGGTCCGAGCTCCACCTCTTGCTCAAACCTCACATTTTCGATTGCGCCTTTCAGCGTTCCCTTGACCGGTTGATTGCCCGCATTCTTCAATTGGGCCGCGACCGTAAGCTGCGCACTGTCGTTAAGGGGCGAATTCAATTGCGACACCACAGTCGGGTAACGCAAGGCAACCGGGCCGCTCGCTTTTAAGCTCACCTCCCGCCAAAGGCCCATGTTCTTGTCGGGAGGCGCCGGGTTCCAGTCAACAAAAGTGATCCCCAAATCATCCTCTCCGGGTGCCCACACCTGGACGGCTACGACATTCGGCGCACCAGGTTTTGCCACATCGGTGATATTGAATTCGTAAGTTCGCCACGCCCCCGCGACCTCGTCGATGTTGGCAATCTGCCGGCCATTCACCCAAATATTTGCCCGAAAGTTGATTCCATTGAAATCCAGCCAAACGGTCTTTCCCTTGAAGCCCGCCGGCAGCGTAAAAGCCTTGCGATACCACCACGCGACGGCGAAGGGACTATCGGGCTGCATGGGAATATTGGAGAAGTTTCCGCCGATGGGATAGTTCATCCCCGGGTACTGCCGCAAGTTCATGCCGAAGGTCGGATCAGGATAGACTTTATGCTTCACCAGCGCAGCGACCACCGTGGTCGGAACGCTCACCGTGTACCAACCCGCAGGCTGGTAAGAGGTACGAGAGATCCGATCGCCACCTTCTGAAACCTTGCCCGACGACTGGAGATTCCATCCGTCGGTCAGGCGGAGCGCGCCTCCTCCCGGCGAAGCCGCTGCCTTCGCTTGGGCGAAAGCAAAACTGGAACAGAGAAGCGGAATGGTGGAAACAAGGGCAAGACAGGCGAAGCCTCGAATCTTCATTTTGCGAGTCCCTCCGAGCAGAACACGAACCTTTCGCCACAAGGCATATCGGCGCCGGGGGCCAGGTTCTAGCTGGGTTGTTCCTGCTAGATAACCACGTTTTATTGATTCGTTTCAATAGATTTCACAGATTTCCTTCCTCTGGCCGCGTCCTATGTACAGAACGGGGTTGAGTGGCGACGACCTTCTGGTGATGACTGGGGCTCGCGTACTTCGATCCGGCCATCTCGAGCAAGCTTCCCAGCCCGAACGAGAAGACTGGCTTCGCTGCCGACCGGTCTCGGGGCTGCAACTCATTCGCGGCGCTTGGTTTATAATTAAGGTTTCTCCCCACAATATCTGGAGTAACAAGAAGATGATTCGATTTCTGCAAACCCCTGGCCCAATCAAGAAGATTGTCTTGAGTAGCATCCTGTTGATCTTCTGCGGCGCCATGGTCATAACGTTAATTCCGGGCGGCCTGGGCTCGAACCTCGGCTTCGGCCAGCCTCCCGCAGGGGTGGTCGCGAACGTCGGTTCCGAGAGCGTCACCCGAGATGAAGTGGTGCGCCAAGCCCAAGCGATGCTGCGCCAGCAGTTCCCCCGCGGCAATGCCATGTCATCTCAGTTGCTGCCGTTCTTCACCTCGCGAGCTGCCGAGCAGCTGATTACGGAAAAGGCGATCGTCAGCGAGGCCCAGCGCATGGGGCTGAGGGCCACCGATCAAGATGTTGTGGATGAACTCCAGCACGGGCCCTATGCGGCCACCTTCTTCCCCGGCGGTAAGTTCATCGGGCAGGATGCTTATGAAAATCTGCTGCTGCAGAACGAACTAACCGTCCCGCAGTTTGAGCAGGATATCAAAAACGAGATACTCTTCCGCAAGCTGCGCGACCTGGTCACAAGCAGCGCCACTGTCAATGATGCCGCTGTGCGACAGGAATTCGAAAAGCGCAACACCAAAGTAAAGTTCCAGTATGCTTACTTTTCCGAAGCTGATCTGCGCAAGCAGATCCATCCCACGGACGCCGAACTGAAGGCTTTTTACGTTCAGCACAAGGCCGAGTACAACAACTCCATTCCCGAGAAGCGCAAGATCGCCTATACCCTGATCGATACCAATAAATTGGCCGCTGCCACCCAGGTTACCGATCAAGAGCTGCGCTCGTACTACGACCAGCATCGGGACGAGTTCCGTGTTCCCGAGCAGGTCACAGTCAGCCACATCCTGATCAAAACCCCGACAGCTGGTCCTGACGGCAAGGTGGACGCGAAAGCGGTGGAGGCGGCAAAAACCAAGGCCGCCGATGTTTTGAAACAGCTGAAGGCGGGGGGAGACTTCGCGGAATTGGCAAAGAAGTATTCGGAAGATACGGTTAGCGCCAAGAACGGCGGCTCCCTGGGTCCCATTCAGCGTGGACGCACGGTTCCGGAATTCGAAAAAGTCGCTTTCTCGCTTCCCAAAGGTCAGATTAGCGATCTGGTGGAAACCACCTACGGTTTTCACATCATCAAGGTGGACGACAGGCAACAGGCGCATAGCAAAACACTGGACGAGGTTAGAGCGCAGATCGAGCCACTGATCAGACAGCAGAAGGCTGCTCGCACTGGCGAGTTACAGGCGAATGCCTTGCTGACAGGGGCACGGTCGGAGGGCTTGGATAAAGCCGCGAGCGCCAAGAACCTGCCGGTGGTTACGACTGACTTCTTCGCTCGTACCGACACTCTGGCTGGGCTTGGTAACTCGCCCCAGCTGGCAGATGCGGTGTTTGGCCAAGGCGAGAAGTCCCCGCCCGACATGGTGCAGACAGCTGCGGGCTATGTCGTCTTTCAACTGCTCGGAGTGAAACCGCCAGCCACGCCAAGCTTCGAAGAGATTCGCCCGAAGGTGGTGGAACAGTTCACGAATGAACGAGCCACTACCCTACTATCGCAAAAAACCCAGGAATTGTCGGATCGTGCGAAAGCATCGGGCAGCCTAGAAAAAGCGGCGAAGGAACTGGGCGCGACCGTCAAGACCAGCGACTTCGTGCTGCCCGATGGACAGGTCCCGGACATCGGCTCGATGGCTGGGCCGGCCAGCGTGGCCTTCACCATGAAGCCGGGCGACATCAGCGGACCAATCATCAGCGGAACGACCGGCGCCGTCCTCGCAATCCAAGATAAGCAAGCGCCTTCTCAGGAGGAATTCGCGCAGAAAAAGGATGGGATACGCGATGAACTCGTCGCGCAGAAGCAGGAGGAGCTGTTCGGCGTATTCGTCAGCAATCTCCGCCAGCAGCTGGAGAAATCGGGAAAGATCAAGGTAAACCAGGAAGAACTCAAAGGATTGACGCGCAGCTCGAGCGAGGGCGAGTAGCGAAATCAGGACGAGCAGTAACGCTCCTCACGTCCGAATCTGAAAACCAGTATGTTCTTTCCTCGCAGCGCCGGAGTTCTTCTTCACCTCACCTCACTACCTTCCCGGGGCGGCATTGGCGATTTTGGACCTGCGGCCTACCAGTTCGTGGACTTTCTTGCCGCTGCCCGCCAGGGAGTCTGGCAAGTGCTGCCGCTCGGACCGGTCGGCTACGGCAATTCGCCCTACTCATCGACTTCCGCCTTTGCCGGCAACCCGCTGCTTGTCAGTCTGGAGCGCCTCGCGGACCATGGATGGCTTGAACCCTCAAAAATAGCGGTAATCCCGGATGGTACCGTCGCTGTGGATTATGACCAGGTCCGAGCCTGGAAATTGCCCCTGCTCACGACCGCTGCCCAAAACTTCAGGAAGCACGCTTCCCCCTCGCAGCGCGCCCGCTGTGAGCGTTTCTCGAGCCAGAATCAATGGTGGCTCGAGGATTTTGTGCTATTCGAAAGTCTGCGCGATCACCACCAGAAGAAGAATTGGAACCAGTGGCCGCGGGAGCTGGCCCACCGCGACGCCGCTGCCCTCGAGCGCGTACGCCGAGAGTTTGAAGAGGAACTCGACATCCGTCGCATCATACAGTTTGCCTTCTTCGAGCAATGGCACAGCCTGCGCGCATACTGTCACAGTCGTTCGATTCGCATTGCCGGCGACATCGCCATCTTTGTGAATTACGACAGCGCCGATGTCTGGATGAACCCCCAGTTATTCCGTCTCGACGAGAATCTCAATCCACAGGTGGTCGCGGGAGTTCCCCCGGACGCCTTCAGCACCACCGGACAACGCTGGGGCAACCCGCTTTACCGCTGGGATGTGATGCGCGAACGGGGGTATCGGTGGTGGGTTCAGCGCATGCGCTGGGCGCTGGACACTTGCGACTACATCCGCATCGATCATTTTCGCGGCTTTGAGAAGTTCTGGGAAATTCCTGCAAACGAGCCCACCGCCGTCCATGGTCGATGGGTAGACGGGCCGAAGGACGAAATATTCAGCAAATTGCGCGAAGCTTTGGGGGGATTGCCGTTCTTCGCTGAAGACCTGGGATTCATCACTCCTGAGGTCGACGCACTACGGGACCGCCTCGATATTCCGGGCATGGCAGTGATGCAATTCGGCTTCGATAATCCGGGAGCGCACATCTATTTGCCCCACCGGCTTACCCCGAATCGCGTAATCTATACCGGGACTCACGACAACGATACCACGGCGGCCTGGTGGAAATGTTGCACCGACTATGAGCGCCGTTCGGTTGAGACTTACTTAGGCAGAATCAGTGGAGACGTCCATTGGGCATTCATTCGTGCGGCCCAAGCGTCGGTTGCTAACCTATGCGTTGTGCCGTTGCAGGACATTCTTGGCTTGGGCAGCGAAGCCCGCATGAATACTCCCAGTCTTCCGGACGGGAATTGGAGATGGCGCTACCAACCGGGCGCGCTCACCCGCGATATGTCGGAGCGATTAGCCATTCTCGCCGAAGTAACGGATCGATTGCCAACCGCCTGCCTGGTACCAACACAGGAAGATTACGCCGCCTGAGTGAGTGGCCGGACCCGGGGTTGCGATGAGTGGCTGGGGTTCGCCAAGGCGTACAGATCAGAGACCAACGACTGACACTGCTTATCGAATCCAGGTCCAGATCAGACCGACGGCAGCGGCCGAAGTCATCCCGGTGGCCAGCCAACCGAGAAAATTCAAGGCCCGGGTATTAACCTGGTTTCCCATGACCTGCCGGTTGTTGGTGATGAACATGATTAAAACCAACAGGGGAGGCGTGAGCAGGCCTTCGATCACTCCGGCCCAGAACAGCGCCGCGATGGGGTTGATGCCGATGAAATTCAAACCCATCGCCAGCAACGTAGAAACAATAATCACCGCGTAAAATTCCTTTGCGTGCCCGAGTCGATGGTCGAGGCCATGCTTCCAATCAAAAGCCTCGGCGAGAGCGTAGGCCGGTCCGGTTGTGAGGACCGGCACCGCCAGAATTCCCACACCTACGACCCCGGCAGCGAATAGGAGGGCGGCGGCGTGGCCGGCCAAAGGACGCAGGGCTTGCGCGGCCGCGTACGCCGAATCGATATCGTGCTGGCCCGCGCGGAAAAGGGTGGCTGCTGTGCACACGACGATGAAATAAATGATCAGGCAGGAGAAGATCATGCTGGCATTGACGTCAAAAGCCGCATAGCGCAATTCGTGATTGGAGGCGCCACGGCGCTGCCAGACGTGGTGGCGACCGATTGCCATCTCTTCCTCGACCTCCTGACTGGCTTGCCAAAAGAACAGATAGGGAGAGAGGCTGGTACCGATCATTGCCACCACCATTGCCAAGTAGTTGGCATTGAAGTGCAGCTGGGGGAATGCCGTACTCATCCCGACCACGGTCCAGTCCGGGTTCGCCAAAAACCCGGCTCCCACATATGCGAACAAGGCCAGCGCCAGCCATTTGAAGAGCTTCTGCAACAGAAAGTAGGTGCCCCAGGTCAGCATTCCGATAATCAAGAATGTGACGCCGACGATGACAGCCGACGCAGGGATCCCAATTAACAACCGCAGGGCCGCAGCTATGGCACCGATATCTGCCGCGGCGCCGATAATGTTCGCCGCCAGCAACGCCGTAATGACCGGGTAAAGCAACCAGCGGGAATAATAATGGCGAACCACGCCTCCTATTCCCATGCCGCTGACCATGCCGATTTTCGAGGACAGGTATACCGACGCCGCCATCATGGGGAAGACCACCGGAACCATCCACAGCAGAGAGAAGCCGAACGCCGCTCCCGCCTTGGCATAGGTGCCGATCGCGCAGGGGTCGTCATCGGCGGCACCGGTGACAATGCCGGGGCCCAGCAGACCCAGGGCCGAGCCCATGCGGCTCGTGACCGGCGCTGAGTAGCGCTGTACCACGGCAGCCGCTCGGTGCGGCGTCTCGGCAGCCCGTTTCGTAGCCTCTCCGTTCAACAGTATGTTCCCAGTCGGATTGGACCGGTTCTAATCCTAAGACAAAAATTCGCCAACTTCGCTATGATGCGTAGCTACTCACAAGAGGGTTGTTCCCAACATGGTACAGAATTGTTGGTAGCTGCGGCGCAAGGCAAGTGTACTATCCCAATCCCTTGCCCGGGCCGACAAGGGATATAGTTCTCGAAAAACCCGCTTTGTGTTTAGATAGTGCGAAATGAAATATTGCCGCTTCTCCTTGGATGGAAATGCGCAGTATGGATTGGTGGAGAGTGTCGCCGGAACCGAAGCGATCACCCGCCTCCTGTCGACCGCCCCGGAGGAGGGCGACGCTGACCTGGAAGACTTGCCCAGCAAGCGCATGGCGCAAATCCCGCTACACACAGCCCAATTGCTTGCGCCCGTTCGGCCGTCGAAGATCGTGTGCGTAGGCCGCAACTACCGCGAGCACGCCAGCGAACTCGGTCATGACATTCCCCTTGAGCCGTTAGTCTTCTTCAAGCCTCCCTCTTCTCTGCTGGCGCCCGGTCAAAGCATCCGGCGCCCGAGACTCTCACAACGTACCGATTATGAAGGCGAGTTGGGGGCGGTAATCGGAAAAACCTGTTACAAGCTGGCCGCCCAGGACGATGTCCGGCCATACATTCTCGGCTATACCTGCCTAAACGATGTCACGGCTCGAGATCTGCAGAACAAAGACGGGCAATGGAGCCGCGCCAAAGGTTTCGACACCTTCTGTCCCGTGGGTCCGGTAGTCACCGACGAGATCGATCCCTGGGCCGGCGTCGACATCGAGACCAAGCTCAACGGCGAAATCCGACAACAGGGCAATACCCGCGATTTCATCTTTCCTCTCGACCTGGTCATCCGCCATATTTCGGAAGTGATGACGCTCCGCCCGGGCGACTTGATCGCTACTGGCACGCCTAAGGGCGTGGGGCCGGTGGTTGCGGGCGACGTGGTGGCAGTAATCGTGCCCGGAGTTGGCACCTTGACAAATCCCGTCGTGGACGAATAAGCGCTACTTACCTTCATTCCCCAATCCGGTACCTCTCGAAGAGGGAAGACAATATGCAGGCAATCGGCGATCGCTGAAAGAATAAAAGACTCTAAGTACTCGGGTTCCCCTTTAGTTAAGCGCCCCTCTGCGCGGCGCTCAAACTCGACTCAGAGAGCCGGCTGCGTAAGTATTGTGAGCGCACAAATGGTAATGCCACTGGTACTACTCGCGTAGAATGAAGCAACTCTCGGGACGTTTTGATGTCGAATTCGCTCTCGTCTCGTAGCCTAGCTGGCACCTTATGCTCTTCGATTAGGTTGTCGTTTCGAGTTGGGCTGCATTCATTGATTTCAAGTCGGGAAATCTCTGGT
>JBPYDQ010000325.1:0-4824 GCA_051986135.1 Terriglobales bacterium
CAAGCAACAGAACCCGCGACGGCCTTAGCGTAGTGGAATGCAACCACTGGCCGCACGGCTGGCGGGATCTTCCTTGCCGCGTCCGCGCTCAGGATTAAAATCTCGCGCCAGGTTGTCCCAGGACGCGTCGCTAGCAATTCGGTGAGGCTGCAGCATGCCGGAATTGCGCCCTCCCAAAAGTCGGACAGAGGAGCGCGCGACGACGATGCGATAGGGCCGATTTTCCCCGAGCCCAATTAAGATTGAGATTTCTTTTTTTGGCGTTTTGAGCCTTGGCTGGACGGCCAGCCGGCGACACGGATGGTCATGCACAAACTTGGGTATCTGATACCCAAGTTGATTGCGACCAACCTGGACGCGAAAAAAGGGAGGGTTGCGAATGAATGGTTCTGAAGGAATGCTTTCCAAGTTGGGCACAGTCTGGGCACAGCACAGCGCAAGCCTTTGAGTCGTGGCCAATAGCGCGGCGCGGCGGATTGCAAATCCGACGGCTTAGGGCTAATTGGGCTTCGAATCATCGGCCGGCGGCAGCAATTGCGGCGGTGCTGTAACCGTATAGCCCTGCTCACGAAGATGCTCGATAAGCTTGCCCTGCAGTTCCGCGATCTGCTGCTCTATTTGCTCGTTGGATGCGTCACTGAACCTCGTATGCTCGACTTGGTGAACCTCTTTCAATTTTCCAAACGCCCTATCCGCGAGGACTTGGTACGCATACGGCGAGCCCTTCTTTAGCACCCGCAAAAAAGCCTCATAGATCAGCTCGGGATTGTTCGTAAACAGCGCCTGCGCGATTTCGCTGGCCACGTCATGCTTCGGCCGACCCGACGGATTGCCGCTCACACCTGGCTGAGACCAATGTGGCTTGAGGTGTCGTTCCGCATGGGCTCTCATGTCGTACTTACTGCCAGGGGAACTGTTACCAGTTGCGTTTCCACCTAAGGGGCGCTACCCTACTCCCCCGTTAAGATCGGAAAAGCATTCTTTGCCCAAAGGTGAACTATTGGCTGGGTGCAACCCTCGGCTTGCGCTGCCGCTGTCATTGGCGTGCTACGTAGCGCAGTCGATGTTACGCACTAAAACACATCAAGCACCGCAACTACGGCCGCTCCCTGTTCGAGTTCCACGGCGGCATGCGGGCGGAGGATTCCAATCCCTATAGCAGAGTAGCGTTCGCCGTACGCCCTCATGTGGCGCGTAAAACGTTCATATATTTTGGATCTCTTCCTTTTGTCGACAGTTGAGACTCAATTTGCGCCCAGTTCGTAGCGGGCGGAAATAGGGCGTCCTCAGACTTCTTAACCCTTCAGGTTGCCCCGAGCAACGAACCAAGTTGCCACAGCGCAACGACTTCACGCCTAGGTATCCCTAAAGTTGGGCATATGGCTGCTTCGCGAGTCAAGTCCGCCTGTTTATTACGAGTGTTCTTTGCCTTTGCAGTTCTTGTAGCATCGATCGGCTTGGAATCCTGCGGAGGAGGTGGGGGTAGCAACGGAGGCGCAAACACACCTCCACCAACACAAAACCCAACGCCATCTATCTCTGTCCTCTCCCCTACCTCAGCAACAGTAGGTGCCGCAGTGCAAACCCTGAACATTAATGGCACAAGTTTCCTGTCGAGTTCGACCGTAACCTACAACGGCGTTGCACATGCGGCGACCTTTGTTAACTCCACACAGCTGACCATCTCCTTGAGCGCAAGCGACCAGGCAACTGCCGGAACATACCCGGTTGTGGTCACCAACCCTTCTCCGGGTGGCGGTGCGTCGAATTCGGTTAGCTTCACAGTTAGCACACCACCGTCAATATCAATTTCGCCGTCGTCGATGTTTGTGGCAGCACGAGGACCGCAACAGTTCAATGCTACTGTCACGAATGAAGCGAATACAGCGGTGACCTGGCAGGTAAATGGAATTGCAGGTGGAAGCTCCGCGACCGGAACAATCACGAACACTGGTCTCTACACGGCTCCGGATTCCGCCGCGAATGTGACTGTGACGGCAGTTTCCCAAGCTGACACCACCCTATCTGCATCAGCCCAGGTGTCTGTTCTGGCACCACATCCGATTGCAGTGCGTCCCACAAGCTCCGGCATTGCCGAGTTCTATGACGTTGCTACGGGGAACAGCTTAACGCCGCGGGGGAACAATTACATCCGGCTCGCGTGGCAGCAACCACTTTTTCCGGGATCGCCCCAGTCATATTACCACTCGACATTTAACGTAGGACTTTACGATTCAGCCCGAGCAGAGACTGCTCTTTCCACAATGCAGGCGAATGGTTACAACATTGTTCGCGTATTCCTGAACGGCTGCTGCGTTAATTCAATCGGCAATCCGAACGGAGCCGGCCTTTCCTCTGCTTACATTGCCAACATGGTCGATTTCTTGGGCCGCGCAGCTAATCATCATGTGTATGTCCTCATAACCTCGGATTGGCTGCCATCTCAGGGCGGATATAACACCGGCCCTTGTAATGGGTTCACCCTAGTAAATGTCAACAATCTTTGCCCAGGTGGCGTCGCTGCTACTGTGCAGTTCTTTCACGATTTGGTGCAGGCTCTCATAGCACAGGGAGCGCATCTCGACGCTATTTTTTCCTATGAACTGCGGAACGAATACTATTACTCATCGGATCAAGACCCGCTCGATTGGACAAGCGGCAATGTCACTGCTGCCGACGGGCGGACTTACGATATGAGCAGTAATTCGTCGCGACAGCAGATGATGGACAATGGATTGATCTATTTTACGGACCAGGTGCAAGCTGCAATCGTGGCTCTCGATCCCACCGCCCTGGTGGATGTCGGTTTCTTCTCGCCTCAAACTCCGAACCCGACTCGTATTGGAGACTCTCGTGTAATCGAAGTGTATCCGATGATTGCTAACTCGACGGCTGATTTCGCGGACCTTCATCCGTACCCGATCATCTCGGATCTGACTCTTCCGCAGCTAGTCCAGAATTACGGTTTCGTTGGATACCAGCAACAGAAGCCCGTGCTGATGGGAGAGTTCGGAGCTTTCGAATCAGACTACCCACTGATCTCAGACGCGGCGTCCGTGTTGCAGAGCTGGCAAACCCAGTCATGTGCTTATTCGTTTAAGGGCTGGCTCCTTTGGACCTGGGACACGTTTGAATCTGAGCAAGTCACGCCGCCGTACACCTGGGCAGCACTGGCTGGCGATGGTTCGATAAATGTCGCATTGGCTCCAGCAACGCGGCCTGACCCTTGTCAATAAGATTGCCAACGTGAGATGAGATTCAGGTTCTTGCGTCTGCAATCCGCGTTGATGAATTATGAGCGTAAGCGTCCTCGCCCCCTCTGACCACCATCCGCTCGACGACCTCACCTCTACGTACGCGTAAAATGACTGGAGAAGCAGTGATCTATCAGGTCTCCAGTTCGAAGGTCCGCATCGAACGCTGGTACGAGAGCAGGGAGGAGGCGATTGCCGCTTTCGAACGCAAGTGCAAGCGGCTAGGGCTGACTCCGCCGCTCAGCTATCCGCCAGGGCAAAGCGGCGACGCAGTCTCAGACAACCTCACAACTTACACGCGCCGGACCTGTGCCACAGGGGTACGCAATGGCCACGGCTTCGTGTTCGTGCAGAAGCGAAACAAGGTTCAATAAGGATCGAGGCGTGGCCAACAAGAAGAAAGTGAAAGTGAAAGTTGCTATCGCCATTCTGGTGTTTCTGGCCGTGCTCATCCTCGTTGGAATGCTCTGGCCGCGGTGTTGACCGTGTCTTAACAACAACGCCGCCGAGGTGGCTGTTACACCGTGCGGCGGCGTTAACCAGAAGCCTGGAATAGGAGGCATCCTGGCCAACCCAAATCGTAATTACCAAAATTCTAGCGTTCAAGCACAGCGCCCGCATCACACGGAAGACGTAGCCGGCATCGCCAACGCCCAGGCTAAAGGCGTCCGCATCGGGCGGCAGCGGGTAAATGCAGACGCTTCTGCGGTTGCCCAACTGCGCTCGGAGGGGCTTTCCTGGTCTGAGGTATGCCGCGGTACCGGGTTATTCAAGGGGAAGACCGCGCAGAGGGCCGCTATGAGTGCATCTCAGGCGGTAATGCAGTGAAATGGCTCCTGACATTATGGGCAGCAGCGATGCTGCTTGCCGTGGCTCTTTCCTGTACATCATCTCCCCCGCCACCAAAACCAGCACCAGAGCCAGCACCGGCTACGGCCCCGAGCGCAATGTCCCCGGAGACGGTCCGCGTAAAAGACGTGACGTTTCACGGCGGGGTAAAGAACGTCACAATGTCCAACGACAAGGGAACCTACATCCTGGCGTGTAACTCAAACCGAGATTCATGCCAGACACCCGCTCCCGACAAAGACTACCTGCTGTTCAACAAGGGAACGAAATGGAAATTCCCCGGAGCTACGGAGTACACGACGCTGGATTTCATACAGCAGTTTTCGGGCAAATACCGGGGCGGCGTAGAGAACATTGCACTGATTCCGTCTAATGCCAACACGCCAGGAAACATCGGGATGTACTGGCTTGTCTCTTGGAAAGGAAATTAAGAAGGGAAGTCAACCATGAAGGCATTATGGCTGCTGTTGCTGCTTGCCGTTCCGCTCCAGTTCACCCATGCACAGGAAGTAAGACACGCCCCCACTGCCGAGGTACACACCGGGGCGACCGCTTATCAAACCGCAAAGGGGCTACGAGACCTATGCAGAGAATACATAACTGATCAGTGTCTCGGGTATATTCAGGGAGCCTCCGATGCATTCGACCTTGCAATGTTCGAATTATTTCCAATAAAGCCTTGTGTGCCCGAAGAGGCCACTGCGGAGGAACTGGTTCCAGT
>JBPYDQ010000326.1:0-4853 GCA_051986135.1 Terriglobales bacterium
GCCTCAGCGCCGCCGAGCAAGCTGCCATGCCAGCACACCCTGCAGGCTAAATTGACCTGAGCGATGATCGGTTGGTCAGAGGTCCAACGAAAGGGTTTTAACCGTGCACTCATGCGATTGCGGGACCTACATCATCGTCTGTTAACCCAGGGATGCCGAGGACAATTGGGACTGCCGACACACCGGCAGTCCCTTTCTCGGTTGAGGCGGCGGCGCTCGAAATTCAAAAGATCGAATTGGTACGGACTGTAATGGTGGTCGACATGAGGGGCCCATATTGGGGCTGCTGGAGGAAGATCGCGGTGGCACGTGGCATACCAATCAATGACGGAAGCGCAAGCAACGACGCCCGAGAGTCCACCGCCAGAGAGCAGCTAGCATCCATCCATTTACCAGACTCCGGAGTACTGAAGGTGACTTGGTCTATTTTAGAATCGCTTTTCGCAAATTCGCCTCCCGTTAGGTACTCGAGGCAACTAAGAGCCATCCCTTGGGTTACAACCCGGGGTCAGGCGAACCAACAACTAGGATAACTAAACAATGAAAAAGAGAAGGAGATTTTTATGTCGAACGCAACTATTATCAAGGCCTGGAAGAATCCAGAATACCGACTGAGCCTTAACGAGGTAGAACGCGCAGCGCTGCCGGCAAATCCCGCCGGCACCATCATGGTCTCAGATGAAGATCTTGGCAAGGCGTCGGGTTCAATGCAAGCCTTTTTAACCTCACCCTACACGCGATGTCTGTGCACCATCATCGAGTGCCCGCACACTCTACGACCCGGTTGCTCAGGCCGCCTTTAGTTCGCAAGTACGATCAACTGTAAGTAGAGGGTCATTCATTGTTGACTGCGGCCCGGCGTAGGCCGGGCCGCAACGTTGACGACAGGCTTCTGTACGAATAATAAGTGGCACATCGGCCTCCTTGATCTCGTTTACTTCCAGTGATGTCGGCGAAAGGCAGAAAAATAAGCGAGCGCGCTCGTCCAAACGAGCGGGTCCCACAAATTGAACAGGAAATAACCGATGTTAGCCACGAAACCTAGCGATACTGCTGAAGATCTCGATCTTCACCCACACTGTTATTGTAATCCCCGACCACTTCCGCTTGGACAGAGCGATCGCGACACGGGCATTGCCAGTTGCCTCGCTGCATTCGCGCCTCTGATTCACGATGCTCGAGACCGGTTGCGGGGCAGCATTTGCAATCTGGCGAGAAGGTTTCAATGCGCTTTCGATCCGGCGCTCATCGAGGAATCGTTCGTATCTAGCTTGAGGGACTCGCTCGTCCAAATGACCGCGAGGGCGATGGTGCTGGAACTCAATGTCGCGCGGCTAGAAGGTCTCCTGCCGGGCAATACGCCGAGCGACCGGTTCATGGCATTTGTGAAGCGCCTGCAAGACCGGGCGTTCGCGGAGCAACGGCTGGCGGAATACCCTGTATTGAGCAACGAAGTTCGTCGTCGCCTCAATCGGTGGGTTAACGTCAGTCTCGAATTTCTTGAGCATTTCTGTGATGACCTAAAAACGATATGCAACACGTTCTTCAAGGAGGATCCGGGGCTCCTGATGAGTGCCCAGGGAGGGGCTGGGGATACCCATCGTGGGGGCCGTTGTGTAATGATCCTGACCTTTGCCAACGGCGGGCGCGTGGTTTACAAGCCAAGGTCGTTGGCGGTGGAACGGCACTTTCAGGAGTTGCTCCTCTGGCTCAACGCTCATGGCGCCGAACCGGCATTCCGCCCGCTCAGGATATTAGATCGCAGCAGTCACGGCTGGGCTGAATTCGCTGATGCGGTCCCGTGTGCCAACGCCATGGAGGCCGACCGTTTCTACCAACGACAAGGCGGCTATTTGGGGCTTCTCTATGCTCTGGAAGCCTCCGACCTGCACTCTGAGAATCTGATCGCCTGCGGTGAGCACCCGATGTTGGTGGACCTGGAAGCGTTGTTCCATCACCGGCCCGAACTTGCTAGCTCGGGTCTTGCCGACGAACTTGCCGAGGCCGCGTTAAGCAATTCCGCACTTCGCGTCGGTCTCCTGCCTATGCGCGTCTGGGCGAATGGCGACTCCGCCGGTATAGACATCAGTGGGCTGGGTGGCGCCGCGGGACAGCTGACCCCTCATGCCGTTCTGCAATGGGAGCGGTTGGACACGGACGAGATGCATTTTGTGCGTAAGCGGGTGCCGATTCCTGGCGCGAAGAATCGGCCGACGCTGGACCTCCGACCCTTGGACCCCGCAGACTACACGGAGTCGATTTTAAAAGGCTTTGCGGACATGTACCGGCTGCTGCTTAGAAATCGGGGCGAGATGCGCGCGCTATTACACTCATTTGCGACCGATGAGGTACGAGTCATAGTACGCCCCACCCAGACATATGCTGTGATGCTCCACGAGAGTTTTCATCCCGATCTGCTGCGCTGCGAAGCCGATCGGCTCGCCTTTCTGGACCGCCTGCAAGAAGGGATCGGCGCCCGTCCCGCCCTGGCTGCACTGGTTGAATATGAGCGCCGCGATCTGATAGCCGGCGATATCCCGATTTTCACCACCCGCCCTGCATCGCGTGATCTCTTTACGAGCACTGGCGAAGCGCTTCCGAACTATTTCAATGAGTCAGGTATCTCGCTGGTAGAACGGCGCATTGACGAACTCGGAGAAAAAGATCTTGAACGGCAGATGTGGGTGATTCGCGCATCCCTGTCTACGATCGCTACATCGCATCCAAGTGAATATGTGCGGGAGCGCCGAAGCGGAGAGAGTTCGCCAGGTCGGGGCACGGCGACGACGGGCCAATTGATCTCTGCGGCCAGGGCCGTGGGAGACCGCCTTGTGGAACTCGCCTTCGATGGAAGAGATGCCTCGGCCCCCGGCGCAGCCTGGATCGGTGTCGTGCCCACTACCGAAAGGAATTGGCATCTTTCGCCGCTTGCCACGGACCTTTATGACGGTTTGCCTGGGGTTGTTTTGTTTCTAGGGTATCTCGGCTCCATAACCGGCGAGCGCCGCTATGCGGCTCTTGGGGAACACGCACTGGCGTCGGTTCGCCGCCAGATTGAAAGGACACGGGACACAATGGCTATAGGCGGTTTCAGCGGGTGGGGTGGAATCATTTACACCTTGGCTCACCTTGGAGTGATCTGGCGCGATCCTACGATGTTCTTGGAAGCTGAGAGTCTGTTGAATGGACTGCCGGAACTGATTGAGCGCGATAACCTCTTTGATGTGATTGGTGGCTCCGCGGGTCTTGCGCTCGCGCTGAGAAGCCTTGCGCGGTGCCGGCCGTCGGCGCATATTTTGGAGATTGTCGGGGCATGTGGTGAGCACCTGATTCGCTCGGCCCAACCGGCGGAGCGTGGAGTTAGCTGGCTGTGTGGCAGCCAAGAAGCCTCAATGCTTACGGGCTTCGCACACGGGAACGCAGGCATCGGGTATGCGCTGTTAACAATCGCCGAGATGACTGGCGAGATGCGCTTCAAAGACGCGGCACTCAGCGCCTTCGAGTATGAGCGGTCTCTATTCTCTAGCGAACATGAGAACTGGCCCGATCTGCGCGACAGATCCAAAACCGAGTTCGCGACTGCCTGGTGTCACGGCGCGCCCGGCATTGCTCTTTCACGCCTTTCAGCGCTGGGGCAACTGGACGACCCGCAACTGCCCAACGAAATAGAAATAGCGCTGAAAACCACCTTGAAGGCGGGTTTCGGGGGCAATCACACGCTCTGCCACGGGGATCTGGGCAACGCGGAAATCCTATTTTGCGCTGCGGAAACCTTGAGACAACCCGGTTGGAGAAATCTTGCGGACAAGATCATGAGTAACATTCTCCACGAGGAGAATCATTGGATCTGTGGCAACCCGCTCGGCGTGGAATCGCCAGGACTGATGACCGGTATTGCAGGCATCGGCTACGCTTTTCTTCGCTTTGCCGATCCTGCCGGTATTCCATCGGTTCTCTCGCTGCAGCCTCCAGTGTCTTTGAATGGGGGTTGAATGAACGTTGGTCCGGTCGGATTTCAAAATGCGTTCCTACTTGGCAACAGTCGCGATGATGGACAGGACCGCGTCTTTGAAAATCCGGCACGAATTCAAATATTGCTCGGTAGCTTTTATAGCCCACGCCGTAGCTGCCCAGCAATTCCAGGTGCTTCAGTGTTAGTAGGGCGGCGGGATAACGAACTGCCAGCCAATGCCAGTCGGATTCCCGATAAAGAGACGCTCTGCAGCTTGGCGCAGAACCTGCCTGCCGTGTGGAACTCACCGGCAACAGACATGCGCCTGAAGCAGCGGATCGTCCGGATTCTGATCGAAGAGATCATCGCCGATGTGGATGATCGTGTTGCTGATTCACTGGACCGGAGAGGTGAATTACCAAGGAAAGATGTATGCGGGCGAGCAGCCCGCGATTGTGGAGCGCCCAGTTTGGAGAAAAGCCAATCAGCTGCTCACAGCTCAAGTCGATGTCAGCGAAGGCCGGGAACGGAGTCGGCAGGGCGTGCGCTGCTTCGATCTGCTGTTTGATTGTAATCAGCAATGGTCTGGCATGCTGCTGCCGGAGCACATCGCGCGCTGTCCAATCCAATCCTTGCGCACGGGCCTCCGAATAAAGCCTAGCAGCCCGTGGTGCAACCCCCGATTTTCGGCAATGATTCCGGCGACCGGAGTAGTCTTGCCGCCGCGGATATTGTCGGTATGAGACGTGTGCGCTGCCTGGGAATGCCTTGTTCAGCAAGATACCCGCAATCTGCAACCAGATAAATGCCGTGAGTGCGTCGTTTCCTCGGTTTTTCAACTCTCGTGGCGTTCCCACGCCCAGAGTCTTCCGGAAGATCAAACTCAGATTGAATGCACAGA
>JBPYDQ010000327.1:0-8561 GCA_051986135.1 Terriglobales bacterium
CGGGTGACTCGCTCACCGATGCGAACCTCCTTCGGGGCATTCACGGCGCCATAGACCGTCAACGCCGTGCTGTTCCACCAGGGCTTATAGGCATTTGTTGCGACGCTGCTGGTAATCGCGACGGAAGAGGGCGAAGTCGTGCAAGAGTAATGGATGCGCAAGATTTCGCCTTTCTGGTACGCGAACGTGTGGCCGTCATCTTCATAGAGCGAACCACGACAGTCCTCTCCGGGATAAACGCGCAATTCGAGGGGGCCGTCCGGCGTTTCGCCGGTATTCTGAACCACGGGCTGCATGGGAAGGATGGCCCCGGCTCGAACGTAGAGGGGCATTTCATCCAAGCGGGGACGCAGCTGGATTTGCTCGCTGTGCTGATGCTTTGCGCCGCTCCAAAACTCGTACCAATCGCCGGGCGGAAGAGTGATGTCTTCCGCATCCACCATTTCAGTGGTCACCGGAGCGACAAACAAATCTCGGCCAAACAGAAAGTCGCGATCGTCACCATAGAATTCAGTTGCTTGCGGATATTCGAGGAAAAGCGGGCGCATCAAGGGAATGCCCGTCCTTGCGGTTTCTTCGACAGCCGTATAGAGGTACGGCATCAGACGATAGCGCAGCTCGATATATTTCTTGCGGATGGCTTCGTGCTCGGGGCCGTGAACCCAAGGTTCCTGATCCGCGGTGCCCTTCGCGGTGTGATCGCGATAGATCGGGTTGAGCGCGCCGACTTCGAACCAGCGCGTCAACAAATCGGCAGGAGGAGAGCCGGCGAAGCCGCCGATGTCGTCACCGACGAAAGGCATTCCGGAAATTCCCATGCTCATAAGCATTGGGGTGCTCATCTTCAAATGATTCCAAGTGCTGCTGTTATCGCCGGTCCAGGTGGCGGCATAGCGCTGGGCGCCGGAATAGGCCGCGCGAGTGAGAACGAAGGGGCGCTCCCCGGCTTGCAGCTTCAGCAAGCCCGCGTAGGTGGCGCGGGCGTTTTGCATGCCGTAAATGTTATGTGCGGCGCGATGGTCCATGGTCGTGCCATCATCAAGGCGATGGACGGTGTCCAGCGGCATGGTCTTGTCCGCGCGCAAAAAGACCGAGGGCTCGTTCATGTCGTTCCAGAAGCCGGCGACGCCCATGGCCACAAACTCCTTGTAAAGGCTGCCCCACCAATTGCGCACGCGGGTCAAAGTGAAATCCGGGAAGACGCTCTCGCCGGGCCATACTTCGCCGACGAAAATCGAGCCATCGGGGTTTTTCACAAAGACGTCGTTTTTGATGCCCGAGTCGTACGGCGCGTAGCCATGGTTTCGCTCCTTCTTGATGTGCAGATCGGTGATGACAATGGTGTGAAAGCCCTGCGCACGAAAATCGGAAATCATCTTTTCGAACGTGGGGAAGTACTCGCGATTGATGGTGAAGGGCGCATAACCCTGCTGGTAATCAATGTCGAGGTAGATGACATCAGCGGGAATTCTCTTTTCACGAAAGGTCCTGACCACCTCGCGGACGCGAGACTCCGGATAATAGCTGTAGCGGCATTGCTGGTAGCCGAGAGACCACAAGGGAGGCAAGGGTGGGCGCCCGGTCAGCGAGGTGTATTCCTCCACGACTTTCTTTGGCTCAGGGCCGGCGATGAAATAATAGTTCAACTCGCCGCCTTCGCCGCCAAAGGAGAAGTAGGTGCGTCCTTCCTTGCCAAAATCGAAAGAGCTTCGATACGTATTGTCGAAGAACACGCCATAAGCAACGCCTTTGCGCAATCCGATGAAGAAAGGGATGGTCTTGTAGAGAGGGTCGGAGGACTCCTGCCAGCCAAATTCGTCGGTGTTCCAGTTGGTGAACGCGCGGTTGCGGCGGTTCATGGGTCCGGCCTTGTCACCGAGACCGTAGTAGGTTTCATCGGCAGGCATCTTCTTCCAAACCTGCACTTGTGGCCCGTTCCAGGCCATGGGCAAGCTGGGCTCATCCGCGAGCAGAGTATTTCCGGAGATATCAGAAAAGGTAACCAGCAAGGGAGCTTTGGTGACTTGCACTTTGACGGGACCCGCCGTCATCGTTACTTCGTTCTGTCCATCGTGGACCTGGACAGGGCCACCTGTCTGGTTCAAAGGCGTATCGGCCAGGGCCCACGAGAAATCCTTGGGAAAGCGTCCGCCGGGAGCGACGCGCACACGAATAATGCCGTCGTAAACCTGGGTAATGCGAACCTTGGCCTCGCCCGCAGTCAGTTCGGCGCCCTCCTGGACGCCATCTTTAAATGCCTCGACGCGCTCTACATTGCCGATGTGGTGCCAGCCCTGGGCAAGCACACCCGTGCTTCCCATCGCGCAGAACAGCAGCCCCGTTCCTAGGCATCGAACCAGCGGTTTCATGTCCCTCCTCCTGATGGTTTGGAAGGGCGGCGAATTGCATTCTGTTTAGGTGTCCACGAAAAACTGCGACGCCCGCCAGTTGCGTCAAGCCGCAAGCCATTGCTCGAAAAATGCAGACGCTTTCGCCCCTTCCATTCGTCGCCTGACGGCATCCATCACTCGACAGTGGACCGAACCATTGCGCTCATAGAAACCAAGCCAATAGGTCAGATGAAGCTCGCACGGGACTCGGGTGATCTCTATCCGCAGATCGCGCAACCTGAACAATCCCTGCTGGAAGATCACACGCAAGACTTTTTCGCGCAGCAGCGCCGCCGCGCGCTCCTCGGTCAACGCCGCCCCCAGCAGATTGCGGCTGTTGCGGGTGAGGAGTTCCCCGTCGCCCGGGATTCGCGGAAATTCAAACAAGTCCAATGAACCGTCCACGGCATCGATAGCAAACAGACGCGGCGGCATGGCCGTGCATTTGACGCAAAACAGGTAATAGGGCACGTAGACGTCCGCGATGCGCCGCAGGGGGCCGCTGCGGATTCGCCAATAGAGCGCGGAAGCTCCGGCCGAAGAAAAAGCGCGCAGGGCTTCTTCCCGAGTGACATTGGGCTTTAGGACCCGGATGAGATTTACACGCATAGCGGTCCTATCCGCGGCTCCTAACGAAAGTAAATCCACAGACCGACGACCGTGCCCAGCAACAGCAGGCTAAAGACGATATTCATGCCATGCTCCAGCGGGGTTTCCTTCGCGGGCTTGCGCACCGGCGGGCCACCTACTGCGACGGTCTCGATCTTGTCGTCTACGGTTGCGAAGGTCAGACCGGCAAGCTTCTTGCGGTCAGGCGCAGGACTCAACAGGCTGACGCCAACGAGCACAACGGAGCAAACCACAAACATGAAGATGGCGTAGTGCAGGAAATTCATGTCAATGCACCAGCGCACAATCGGAGATTCGAAGCGATGACCGCCGGCACGGTCAGCGAGTTCCAGGATAAAACGCGCCGCGCCCAAAACGAAACCGGAAAGCAATGACACGATGGCGCCGGAACCGTTTAGTCGCGGCCATAGAATTCCGAGCACAAAACAGGCCGCGATTGGCGGGCTGATGTACGCCTGAACGCTCTGCAAGTAAATGTACAGCTGGCTGCTGATGTAATGAATGAAGGGAACCCAGAGCAGGCCCAGCACGACCATAATACCCGTGGCAATACGGCCGAAATTGACGAGCTCGCGCTCGGAAACCTGCGGACGGAGTTTCTTGTAAAAGTCAAGCGTGACCAGGGTGGAAGCAGAATTAAAGACGGAACTCATCGCACCCATCACCGCGGCAAGCAGTGCGGCCATGACCAGCCCGACCAGCCCGACGGGTAGGAGGTTAAGGACAAGCGTCGGATAGGCGAAATCAGGCGTTTTCAACTGGTCGCGAAACAGCGCCGCGGCGATGATCCCGGGAAGAACCAGCATGAAGACCGGCAGGATTTTGAGGAAACCGGCGAAAATCGTTCCCGCTTTCGCGTGGCCTTCGTCACGCGCGGAGAGCACGCGCTGCACGATGACCTGGTCGGTGCACCAATACCAGATGCCCAGGATCGGGGCGCCAAAGAAAATGCCGGTCCAGGGGAAGCTGGGATCCGACGCGGGCTTGATCATATGGAAGAAATCAGGCGGAACCATTGTGCGCAGGTGCGCCAGGCCGGCAACGCGTATTAGCCCGATGACGGTCAACGCGACCGCACCGGTGATGAGAATCAGAGTCTGGACCGTGTCGGTGTAAATGACCGCGGCCAGTCCGCCCGCGATGGTGTAAATGCCGGTAGCAATGACGAGAACGACGGCCGTCTCCCATAATTTCCAACCTGCGACGCGTTCCATGACGACGCTCGCAGCGTAAAGCTGTACGGAAATTTTGGTGAAGATGTACGCGATAATGGAGATTCCCGCGAGATAAACGGCGGACTGGCGGTTGAAGCGGCGCTCCAAAAACTCCGGCATGGTGAAGACGTTGCTGCGTAGATAGAACGGCACGAACACCCAGCCGAGAATTAGCAGAATAAGGCATGCCAGCCACTCAAAATGGCCGACCGCAAGGCCGGAGAATGCGCCCGTGCCCGACAATCCGATGAAATGCTCGGTGGAAATGTTCGAAACGAACAAGGACGCGCCGATGAAGAACCAGCCTACGTTGCGACCTGCGAGAAAATACTCTTCGGAGGTTCGCTCGCGTCGGGCAAAATACATGCCAATGCCGAACACCAGAGCGAAATAAAACCCGATGATGATGATGTCCGGAGTCGCCAGTGCCCGATGACTGCTTTCGACTAGTGAAGCATAGAGCATCTACCCCTCCTTTTGGGGTCGTAGCGGAGCAACCATGCTCAAGTCGCGCGAAAAATTGTGAAGGCGAAGTCTATAACATGCCCACCAAAGCCTCAACGGTGTTTAGAGTGCCGCAGGAATGCGAAATGAGCTTCCAAACTGGCGCAACGCAGCCTGGCGACCTGGAGAGACCAGGTGTTGGCCGACCGCGAAGCTCTGGCTCACAGCCGGTAAAGACAGTAATCTCGATAGGGGCCATACCCCGGCAAGATTCGCGCTGTCAACCCTTTGCTGACCGCCGACGATAAACCCGGCTTTGCGCGCTGGACAACGTGAACGAGTTCGTCGAAGAGCAGCCTGCCGTGAACGCCTCGTGCGAAACCACCGTGTCCACGAAGGTGATTGCAGCCATGCGTTCGAAGTCCGGCAACGAGGCCGCTTCGATCCCCATTTTGATGAGTTACCCTTGAAGGGAGGATTACTAGCGAGCCTCCGGTCGTCGGGTCGGTTATCATATCGGCGAACTTCAATAATGGACGCCGAAAGATGACTGAGCCGGACACCACGGAAGAACGGGGGACATTCACCCTTACGCCCCGTTTCATTCGGGCCGTGGACTACGCCCGCCGGATTCACGTCAGCACTCGGAAGGGGACGCGGGTGCCCTATATGGCGCATCTGCTCGGTGTGGCTTCGCTGGTGATTGGAGAAATCGGCCACGTTCCCTTTACGGTGACAGAAGACATGGCCATGGCGGCGGTGCTTCACGACGCCGTGGAAGACGAGGGTGGGCTGCCCCGGCTACGCGACATCGAAGCGAAGTTCGGCAAAGGGGTAGCCAAAATCGTGGAGGGCTGCTCGGACAGCTTCGAAGTGGACTGCGACAAAAAGCAGGAATGGGGACTGAGGAAGGCTTCCTACATCAAGCGGTTGCGCGAGGAACCTGGGGACTCGGAAGGCACTCTGCTCGTGTCTGCAGCCGACAAGCTGTACAACGCCCGCGCAATCCTAGAAGACTACAGGGTGGTCGGAGCAGAGGTCTGGAGGCGGTTTAAAAGAGGGCGCGACGAACAGCTTTGGTACTTCGACGAACTCATCAAAGTTTACGAAAAGCGGTGTCCTAACTGGCGAATCGTCGAAGAACTCAAGCGCGTGGTCGCAGAACTGACGGTGGTTTCAGGCACCGCGTGAAACTTCCCTTCGAGGCGCCGACTGAGGCGCATACGTGATGCTGTCTTGTAACAGGGGCTTGCCTGGATGCGCCGGCTGGGTGCGGGGTAACAGGCCCTGATCGCAGACACTCGAAGAGCCCTCCCCCGTCAGGCATCGGAAAGGGAGTGTCGTTGAAGGGCGCCCACGGCCTGATGCAACTCATGCCGCAGACCACCGCGCATCTCGGTGCCTCGGCACGCATCAGACCGATGACCGGATCTGGGTCAATTTCGTTTCGTTTGCTAGCAGAGTATCCCGAGACAGGAGAGAGAAGAAAGACGACGGGGGTCTGCTGCCTCCTCGGATATGCAAACACGCCAGGGCTCTGCGCTGGGGCCGGCGCAGCGTGCGATGGTTGTGTCGGAGCTAGCAATGCTGGACTGCTCGCGGGCGCGGATTTGGCCAAAAGGGCTGTGGAGAGACATGAAGATAAAGTGATAATTGTTACCACGCGTTTGACCATTGGATGTCTCCTCGAGCGTCCGTCGATGATGTTATAAACCCGCCGAAACTCAGCTCGGGCAAGTTGACTAGGGGCACGATGCACTGCGGCCAGCTTTCATCGAGAGGGGTCCGGCCGCGTTCCTCCTACGCCCGGCCCCTACCTGAGAGGCGTGACAAAGGCTATGGCTTTGCTCGCGGCGAAAAATCTGTCAGAAATACCAGGGGCTTGCTTAGAATGCGGCGATGCCCCAGCCGAAACCGAGAACCCGTAATACCCCTCCCTCTCTCAAAACATTGGAGTGAGCCTATAGGCTGGAACTGGCCACCGAGTTCTTCTGTGGCCGACTTCTGACACCGCAAAAACCGGTTCGGACGCTGGTCACAAAGCGAAGCAACGCGGGCAGAGCCGGCGCTCGACCCTGTACCGCTGGTAACGGCTTGCTGGATGCGCCGGATGGATACGGAGTAGCAGGCCCTGATCGCAGACACTCGAAGAGCCCTCCCCCGTCAGGCATCGGAAAGGGAGTGTTGTTGAAGGGCGCCCACGGCCTGATGCAGCTCATGCCGCAGACCACTGCGCATCTCGGTGCCTCGGCACGCATCAGATTGGTGACCTGATCGGGGTGAATTCTGCTTCGTGTACTTGCGGGGTATGCCGAGACACAAGGAAGAAGAAGGACGACGGCGACGATGCCCAGCTTGTGGCAGAGTCTCATAAATGAGAGCCGACTGGTCTCTGCGGGTAGCCAGACGTTCTAGTAGGTTCAACCGAGTCGCGCAAGTTGTCCTTGCCGAGCCGCAAAGAGCGGCGCGGCGCGCTCCTGCTTTCATTGATTCCACAGGGTTGCGTGTTCTGCTACCTCGAGCCATCAGCCCTCGGCCGGTTTCCTTTCATCACCTTGCACCAACCGAGCCGGGCGTCCCGCCCAGGTCACGGTGGCCAAACGGTGCGGCACCAGAAGGGCAAAAATGAGCACAATAGACCATTTCAGGCAAATACGTGTCTTCGGGCAGCAGCCCCGGCGAGACCGCACCGGGCATACCCGAGAAAAAGGTCTGTGAAACTACGGCCGTTATCGGGTGGACCAGCCCTGCGCGGATGAACGTCTTCGTAAAGTGATCTCGCTCGGCGAAGTGACGCAAACCAAGGCGGCTTGGAAAAATTTCCGCAATGCCTCCTCGTTCGTGCCATGCCATTACTCAGTAGATCGTTCGCGCCAAAACTTTCATGCAAGTAAAACGGAATAAGCGAAGCAGTTTTCTCTCGGCGAGCCTTTCTAGGGAGTCACGCTCGTCTGCTTGCCCGAGTAGAGCACCACTTTGTCGGGCTTGCTTTCCGCCTTTATGCCGGCGCCGTGGTTCTCTCTCACAAAAACAACTTGAAAACGGCGCTCCGTGAGCATTCCGGGAAAGGTTCCCCTGCGTTCACCGATGGTCAGGGTCTGCTTCGCATCGTCCCAGTGAAACGGGATTGTCGCGTATACTCCTTTCTCGTAGTTGTAGCCATCGTTTTCATCTTCGTAGAGTGTGAAATCGCCATCCGCTCCGGGATAGATACGCAGCTCGATGGGATCTTCGGGCTTTTCGGTAGACCACTCCTTTTCCGGTCCCATCGGCACGATAGCACCTGCGCGCACAAACAGCGGCAGCCTATCGATGGGCGCCGCCGCATCGACCATGCGCGGGCCCTCAACCGAACTGCCACTCCAGACGTCATACCATTTCGCCTTGGGCAGATAAACGCGCCGGGAATTGACTTCGGGATCAGTAACGGGGTTCACCAAAAATGCCGGACCAAACATAAATTGATCGCCAACGGTCGCTGCGTGTTCGTCGAGGCGGAAATCCATGATTAATCCACGCATTGGCGTATAACCCTGGCTGGTGGTCATCCAGGCCAACGAGTAAATGTAGGGAAGCAAGCGATACCGAAGCGTGTCGTAACTCGTCAGAATCTTCTGGGCTTCCGCTCCATAGGACCACAATTCGTTCTGATTTGTAGAGCGCGTGCCGTGTACGCGAACAATCGGATTGAACGTGCCAAACTGAAACCAGCGCACGAATAGCTCGCGATAGGCCGGATCATCCGGATTGCCGGAGACAAATCCCCCAATATCGGTCGTCCAATAGGGCAGTCCGGAAATCGAGTAGTTCAGCCCCGCGGGAATCTGTTTCTTGAAAAACACCCAGTCGGAATTCACGTCTCCGGACCACACCGCCGCCGCGT
>JBPYDQ010000328.1:0-4230 GCA_051986135.1 Terriglobales bacterium
AGCATCGAGGTCTGAGCGCACGTAGCCGGAACCTGCGGCTAACTGCCATCCACTCCTTCTTTCGATATGCCTCGTTCGAAACACCAGAAAATGCCGCCCAGATCCAACGGGTGCTGGCCATCCCCAACAAGCGCTTCACCCGGACTCAAGTGCATTTCCTCACGCGTCCTGAGGTCAAGGCGTTACTCGCCGCGGCCGATCAAAAGACCTGGTTTGGTCGGCGCGATTACGCCTTCCTGTTGGTCGCGGCGCAGACGGGGCTCCGTCTGTCGGAAATGACCGGGATGACACGCAAGGACGTAATACTCGGTCCAGGTGCTCACGTTCGCGTGATCGGAAAGGGTCGCAAAGAACGCTGTGTGCCGCTCGCCAAGCCTACGGTCACGGTGCTGAGAGTCTGGCTCCGGGAACCACCCCGCGGCGACGGCCAGGTTCTGTTTCCCAATGCCCGCGGCATGCGTCTTAGCCCCGACGGCGTGCATTACTTGTTGGCCCGGCATATCAAGGCTGCCGCCAAGTTCTGTTCGTCGTTGAAAGGCAAACGTGTCACCGTTCACGTCCTTCGACACACCATGGCCATGGATCTTTTGCAGGGAGGCGTGGACCTCTCCGTCATTGCACTGTGGCTAGGCCACGAATCCGTAAAAACGACCCAGATTTATCTTGAATCCACGCTAGCGATGAAAGAGAAGGCGCTCAGCAAAACGAAACCGCTGAAGGGTAAATTCAAGCGCTATCAACCTGGGGATCAGCTCCTTGGTTTCCTCAACAACCTGTGAGTCAAGGATCAAGGAAAACTATGCCGAGTGATAGGGGGCCTCTCCGCGCTTTGAGCGGGCATTCGCGGTTTAACGCGAAAAGTCCTCAGTCGCTCGGTAATAGCCGGAGATGCGGAATAGTGACGACAATTCCGCATGCGGAATTGTCGTCATAGCTTCGGCGCCGATATGGTGCGCGCCGGAATGTCTTTACCTGCGCTGCAACAGCTGATGGGACATTCCCAAATCCATACCACCATGCTGTACGTGCAACTCGCTCCGCAGGATGTCTGGCGCGAATACGCCCGTGCTATCGAGAAACGCAAGGCGATGGAGTCCCACTTGACATGAACCCCGGCCAAACCAATCTAGAACAACTGTTCGACCAGCAAATCCAGACGCTCGCTCTTACGCTGCGGCCAGGCTCGATAAGCCAATATCGAAGCATCGCGCGCCGTTTTCTAACTTATCTTCACGCTGCTTTCCCGAAGCTTCGCCGGCCTTCCCAACTGCGACGCGATCCTCATCTGCTCGGCTATTTCCGCTCACTCTGTGAACAACCGCCGCTCCTGAACAACATAACCCGTATCCGTCACCTCCTTTGCCTCCGCCGTTTGCTGGATGATCTAATCGCCAATGGTCATCCCTTGCCGCCCAAGCTCATTCGTCCAGAAGACTTCCCGCCACGACCCCACTATCTCGCCAGACCTCTTTCTCCCCAGGAGGATCAACTCTTGCGGCAGGAACTGGTGCGTACGGATGACCTCTACGCCAATGTACACCTGCTCATTCGGGCTACCGGGATCCGCCTTGGCGAATGCATCGGTCTACCCCTGGACTGCTTGCGGCAGGTGGGAACCGAACAGTGGGCACTCCATGTCCCGCTCGGCAAGCTGCACACGGAACGCTTGGTCCCAGCCGATAGCGATGTGCGGCGAATCGTAGATCGTATCCTCACGCTGCGCACTCAGGCTCCGGCCGCACGATTCGCGAACTCGCAAGGCTTCTTGCTGCCACGTCGTGGTTCTATACATTACGCTCTGAGGAAACTTCTCAGACAGGAGCTAGCCCAGGCGGCCCAGCGCGCTGGTTGCCTTAGCCGTGTGACGCCACATCGGCTGCGGCACACTTTCGCCACCGAGATGGTCCGGCTCGGCATCAGCCTTCCCGCTCTCATGAAGCTGCTCGGGCACACAGACATCCGCATGACCTTGCGATATGTACTTGTCACCCAGCAGGACTTACAGCGCGAATTCCATCAGGCCTGTCAGAATGCAGCTCATGTCCATGCTGTGCCCAAGCTCGCATTCCCCAAAGACATCCCCAATGCTGGCCTCCCCGGCATCCGCCAGGCGCTGGAGGCAACCCGTCATCTTCTGGAAATGTACCGTCGTCAGCTCAGCAATGAGAAAACTCGCCGCCAACTGCACCGACTCGATAGAAGACTGCTCACCGTTAGCTCACAACTACAGAGGATCAATACGGACGTAAAATGAGGAAACTTTGGCCGGTTAAGTAGCAGTTCTAGGTCGTGAGAAGGCCCCATTCTCACGACCTAGAGTCGTTTCGACAAACTGCTTCGGCCACGACAATCGGTGACGCTCGCACACGAGGAACCGTTATTGCAGATCTGGGGGATTGCTAGACGCCCTACCCTTCTTCTTGGCTGCCACTTCCGCCGCTACCTGCTTGCGGATCGCGGCCGGGTCCACGCGGAAGCTCCTGGCGAGCGCCTCCAGCCTAGAGGGCCCGCCGGCAATCGGACTTGAACCGATGACCTGCCGATTACGAAAAGCGCAAGAGACCCAACCTTCCGTACGTTGTTGTACAGTTTAGGTGGCATTCTTCAGTTTTGGGGAGTTGTAGGGGTTGTTGAGCAACCTTCCGTGCAGCAGTTAGTGCAGCAATTCGAATGGGCGATTTCTCGAGCGTACCCACTCTTCCGGAGCCAACAAGCAATACCACTACCTGTGGCATGACCGCCCCATGTTTGATACAGTCCTTTTAGGCATTGTCGAGTTTCAGCCTCGCGTATAAGGCAACACGCAAGCCCTTTTGAATCAATAGATCCATCAGAAAGCCAGTCTCATCTTTAGAGAAAAATGACACTGGAAGGAAAGGACATGCATGAGCACCGATCTTCAAACTCTCCAAAACCAGTTCAACTTCAACAACGGAATCTACGAAAGAACGGTGCAGGGAATTCCGCCGGAGCAATGGCTGATCCAGCCAAGTCAGGAGTCAAATCATTTGTTATGGGTTGTGGGACACGCAGCCGTGACCCGGGCGGTAGCGGTGCGCTTACTGGGCGGAGAGTGGTCGGCGTCCTGGCAAAACCTGTTTACGCGCGGTCAGAAGAGAGTCGACAAAGGTCAGTACCCCTCGGTTACGGAAGTTCAGCAGGCTTGGAGCGAGATCTTCGGGAGACTAATGTCAGCCTTGCCGAGTGCATCCCCGGAGTTGATGGGCAAACCGGTTGAGAAAGGCAAGCCCTCAATTGACGGAACCGTCGGCGGCACCGTCGGGTTTCTGTGTCTGCACGAGAGCTATCATCTCGGGCAGATGGGATTCATTCGGAAATGGCTGGGACACGGACAGGCGGTGGGATAAAGGAGGAAAGAATCGAGCGCTTATCATGCTCAGTTCACTGATGAGACATTCTGCACAGCCAAGTTTGGCATGCAGCGGAACCTGGCGCCGCCGCTCCTTGAAACAGGTAGTTCGAAAGATCGCAACCGAGAACGGAAATGAGCCGGGCGCCATCGCCGATTACGGCTTGTTCCAAATCCCCTCTATCGCGAGTGCCGCGGCAATTGACAAATCAGACAGAGCGAGCTTTTCAGATGAACAGTGAAGTCCCAGTCACAGGTTGATGGCTTCGCGTTTGGCCAATGCGGAAATGGCGAGCCTCTTGACCAGAACCCTGGAGTTTCTGCCGCTGTGGTCGTACTTCTCGCGCCGCGCCGGCGGAAGGTCGTCGCGAGTGCCCTCGACAAAGCCCCCTTTCAGCTCGAGGTATGTAAACGCCTGCGTCGACAGAGCAATCAGTTCCGAAAGGCCCATTTCGCGGGCCTTATCTTCAACGAAGTGCACCAGCTTGCGACCAATACCCTGGTTCTCGTGCGAGGGATCGACATAAAGCATGGCGAGTTCGCCCTTTTGTTGTTCGGCATAGACGTGCAGCGCTACGCAGGCGACCGGGTTGCTGTCGATTTCGAAGATGTAGTAGTCCGACAGATTCTTCTCCATCTCCGCGCGCGTTCGCCGGATGAGTTCCTCGGCTTCCACTGCCTTCTTCGTTAACTGCTGGATGGCTCGGATATCTTTTTTCCGGGCGGACCGGACCTGTTCGTATTCATTGGCGTAAATCAGCGTACCAATGCCCTCGTTGGAGAAGACTTCGGCGAGCAGCGCCTCGTCCTCGCGGCCATTGACGATGTGGACGCGCTGCACACCCGCGGCGCAGGCAGCG
>JBPYDQ010000329.1:0-6130 GCA_051986135.1 Terriglobales bacterium
CTCTCTGAGCCAATGCGGTTGCTGTGCTGATAGAAGACACCGTAACCACCCCGCCACACGACGCGGTTCGCCATCTGGTATGCAAAGCCAAGTCGCGGAGCGAAATCGTTAAGGTCGGGGTGAATCATCGCGCGGTCATACCAACCGGACGCGTTGGGTGATGCGGTGACGATTCCGCCGCCGTTGGCGGGCGTGAAGTTGGTGGTGTCGTTGTTTCTGTCCCTAATCGGTGCGAATAGCTCATAACGCAAACCGTAGGTCAGGGTGAGATTAGCAGTCGTTTTCCAGGTGTCCTGAGCATAGAACGAGTGGCCCGGCTGATAGTAATGCACTACATGGGGCGTGGTGAAATGCACGCCATCGACATCACCCAGCAGGAAATCCGGCAAGCCAAAATTTCCGCTTGCCGTATAGATTCCATTCGTCTGCAACTCACCCTGCGGCGCCCGAAGATCGAGGAAGTTGTCGGCGCGTTTGAGATATTGGTAGCCGAATTTGAAGCTGTGACTGCCCTTTAGCCAGCTCAAGTTCTCAACGATGTTCCAGGCTTGCGAAATCTGGTATTGAGGCCGCCAGGGTGAAGTTCCAATCCTCTGTAAGCCATTGATTTCAATTGGAGGCAAACCAGCCGTTCCAGGCCCATTGGGAATGCCCGTCAAGCCAATGAGGCTCGATGCCTGAGAAGTGCCCAAGGGGGCGCCGATGGGATCACTATGAGCGAAATCGCGACTGAATCCAAAGCGCAGATCGTTAACCGTGCTGTTCGAAACGACGTCCGTCCAGCCCAAAGCCAGTGATTGCGTGTGGATACGGTATTGAGTTGCGAAATCGCCGCTGCCAATGATGCCGTTACCTGTCCAGGGGGGGTCTTGACGGCTGACGTGACGGTAGCTATAGCTTCCGAAGAGATTGTTTGTCCGGTTGAGGCTGTGATCAATTCGCCCATCGAACGAGTAGACGTCGTCCGGCACGGATGTGGGAAAGACGTAGTTGGACGCTCCAGTCCAGCTGCGGGGAACGCCCTCCAGCGCGACCTGCGAAGCGATATTCGGATTAGGAAGCAACCCCATCAGCTTGCCAGCAACCGGGTCGAGACAACTCGATTGGAGAATATTTCCGGAATAACAGAGCGCTTGGCCGGGGATCGTGGAATTGGTTAAGGAGTATGGCAACTCCGTGAAGTTTCCCATCTTCATCAGCGGGGTCGGAACGGTAGAGGAGACACTTGTGGATTCGCGGCTGGTAAATCGTTCGAGATCCCCAAAAAAGAACGTCTTATCCTTGATAATCGGACCGCCGAATGTTCCGCCGAATTGATTCTGCGTGAACCCGCCCTTGGGTGTCGCTGGTTGGGTAACACCGTTTACCCAGAGGTTTGCATTCAGTACAGCGTTCCGCAGATATTCGAAGAGATTCCCGTGGTACCCGTTGCTACCTGATTTGATGGTTGCGTTGATGACCGCACCTGCAGAATTACCAAATTCCGCCGAGTAGGTTCTGGTCTGGACGCGAAACTCTTGTACGGCATCGGGTGGGGGTTGAACCACCTGGACCGAGAATTCCTGCAGGTTTTCCGACCAGGAGTTGTTGTCAATGCCGTTCAACAGAAAATTGTTTTGTAATTCCAGATTCCCGTTGACGCTAAAGCGGTCTGGGGCGGGGTTATTGGCGGCATAGAATTTTTGCACGCCCGGCTCCAGCAGTGCCAAATCGGCATAGCGACGGCCGTTCAAGGGAAGATCGTTGACTCGCTTTGTGTCTACCACGCTTCCCACATCGGCTGTCTCGGTCTGTAGCAGGGGCTCGGTCTCGGTCACTATGACCTGCTCAGTGATTGACCCGACCTTCAAGTTAAAGTTCAAGGAAAGACGATCTTGGACATGCACGGCTATGTCGTCGCGAACCGCGGTCTCAAAGCCTTTGGCCTGCACCCTAACCGTATAGGTGCCAGGAATAAGCGCCAGGACCTGATATTCGCCTACCGAGTTGACAGGGGTTGAAAGTGCGACGCCGGTGGCTTTGTTGGTGACGCTTACGGTCGCCTGGGATACGACTGCACCCGAAGAATCCTGGACTGTGCCTACGATTGCTCCGCGATCTATTTGGGCGAAAGCCGGAAAAGCGCTCACCACTGCGATCAACAACCACGTCGCCCACTTAGGCAACGACCCAATCCGCACGACGTGATCCATTTGAACCTCCACTTTTCAAGGTCAACAGACTCCCCACGTTTGTTTCCCGCCCGTGCCGAAACGATTCGGGTATAAGGTGGGCTGACATGTAACACTCGCTCTTGACGTTGTCAAGCCTATTTTGCTTTGACGCATCTTAGGCTCAAATTTCCGCTTCCAAAAAACGTAGATTTTTGCCAAAACGTGAACCCTCTCGGATACCAAAACGTTTTGGCATTTTTCGTTGACAACACTCTTTGCCAACGTAGAATTTCCGTTCATTAAGAAGCTCTAGCGTAGAAAAGGAGAACAGCAACCATGGCGTCACAATCAAAGAAGCTCGCCCCCGTGTTGCTTGGCCTCGTTATCTTTTTGGTTCTGTTTCGGCCCGCTCAACTCGAGCCGCAATCGCGAATCTCAATCGCGCGGAATCCCGCGGTCAATGCACAACCACTGCTGTTTGACAGCGGCACCGCAGCTCTGTGGCAGAGTTTGCAAAAACTCCACACTCGCGCCAGCCTTTTGATGGTAACGGCTCATCCGGATGATGAAGACGGTGGCATGCTGACCTACGAGTCGCGCGGCCGAGGGGCCAGGGTAACACTGCTGACTCTGAACCGCGGGGAAGGTGGTGCTAACGTAATGTCCTCGGACTACTTTGACGCGCTTGGACTGGTACGCACCCAAGAACTTCTCGCTGCCGACCGCTATTATGGCGCTGAACAGTTCTGGACGCGCGTGTGCGATTACGGCTTCTCCAAAACTCAGGACGAAGCGCTAGGACAATGGGGACGAGACCGCGTCTTGGCCGATGTAGTTCGCGTCGTCCGCCAAACGCGTCCGCTGGTCATCACATCCGTTTTCGTCGGCGGCCGCACTGACGGGCACGGTAACCACCAAGTAGCCGGCCGCATGGCACAAGAAGCCTTCAAAGCCGCCGGCGATCCGGACATGTTTCCGGAACAGCGGAAGGAAGGACTTCGTCCCTGGAAACCCCTCAAGGATTACGCCCGCGTTCCGTTCGTTCCGGTCACGGAAAAAGGAATCTTCGACTATGCCGACGGAAAGTATTACCCGGCAGAGTTTCCGAATTATACCGACGGTAGCGTGGTCAAAGGGGCGCTCTCCGCCTCGGTGGAAATTCCTGAAGGGGAGTATAACCCGCTGCTTGGTTTGACCTATGCTCAGATTTCGAGCCTCGGACTCGGCCATCAGAAATCACAAAATGGCGGCACCGGCTTATCGGAAGCCGAGGCAGAAGCGGCTCCTTATCATCGCTTCGCATCTCTGGTCCCAGCCTCCGAGAAAGAAGCAGCATTTTTTGATGGAATCGATGTTTCACTCCCTGGCATCGCCACTCTGGCCGAAGGTGGCAACGCTACTTTTCTGAAGGATGGTTTGTCCCGTATCAACGCGCTTGTGGAAAAGGCTATGAACGGCTTCTCTCCACAACATCCGGAGGCGATTGCCTCCATATTGGCTGAAGGGCTTAAAGCCACCCATAATCTGATCGAGAAAGTTTCCTCTAGCGATCTGAGCGACGACGCGAAATACGACGTCACGCACGAGCTCAACATCAAGCTAGGGCAATTCGAGGATGCCCTGACTGAGTCTCTGGGCATTTCTGTCCTTGCCACGGTTGCTCCCGAAAAAGAGCCGACTGGGCCCTTCGCGCGCTTCTTTCGCAACCCCGAGACTTTTCAGGTAGCAATACCCGGACAGACATTCTGGGTAAAAGTCCATGCCACGAATCCGAGCGATATTCCCGTCGAGCTGGAGAATGTAGTTCTGGAGACACCCGAGGGCGAAGCATGGACCGTCGATCCGGCCCAGCAAACGGGCGGGACCCTCAAAGGCAACCAGTCTGTGGATGTGCGTTTCACGGTGCACGCTGCGCCTAATGCAGGATTTACGGCGCCATATTTCACACGCCCCGATATCGAGCAGCCCTATTACGATATTCAGGAGGCAAAGTATCTTGCTCTGCCCGTCGCTCCCTATCCTGTTTCCAGCAGACTGCGCTTTTCGCTCGAGGGAGTGCCATTCGAAGTGTCCCGGCTCGTTCAGTCCCTAACCCGGGTCACCGGTGAGGGAATCGTGGCCCAACCGCTAATTGTTGGTCCCGCCATCTCTGTTTCCATTTCGCCGCAAGCGGGCATTGTTCCTTTGAGCGCGAAAACCTTCGATCTGAGCGTTACCGTGCACAGCAATGTCAAGGGTCCCGCACAGGGAACCGTAGTACTGGACTTGCCGGAAGGCTGGAAGGGGACAGAACAGCACTTTTCCACGGCTAAGGACGGCGACGACCAGACGCTCAGCTTCCATGTAACGCCGGGCCGGCTGGAAGAGAAGCCCTACGCGATTACCGCCGTGGCCACGTACAACGGCCAGCAGTATCGGCAGGGATATCACACGGTCGGCTATCCGGACCTGCGCCCGTATAACCTGTATCGCGCATCCACCTACCACACCACGGGAGTGAACGTGAAGGTCGCCCCGGGCCTCAATGTGGGTTATGTCATGGGTGCCGGCGATGACGTGCCCGAGTCACTGGTGAATCTCGGAATCAATGTCCACTTCTTGACGGCTGGAGATTTGGCGAATCTAGACCTTTCCAAATTCGAGGCGATTGTTCTGGGCGTTCGCGCCTACGCTGCGCGCGAAGACTTGAAAACTTATAACGGGCGCATTCTGGATTACGCCCGGAACGGCGGCACGGTGGTCGTGCAATACAACACCCAGGAATACGATCAGAACTATGGTCCCTATCCTTACAAGATGGGATCTAACCCGGAAGAAGTTACAGATGAACACTCCAAAGTCGAAATTCTCGATCCCGGTAACCCAGTCTTCACCTGGCCGAACAAGATAAATACTAAGGATTTCGACAACTGGGTGGAGGAGCGCGGGTCTAAGTTTCTCGCCAGCTGGGACACGCACTATCAGCCCCTGCTTGAAACCAACGATCCCGGTCAAGACCCCCAGAAAGGTGGGCTGCTCTACGCGAAATACGGCAAAGGGATTTATATCTACAACGCGTACGCGTTTTACCGCCAGATGCCCGAGGGCGTTCCCGGCGCTTATCGCCTTTTCGCCAATATGATCAGCCTGGCGAAGAATCCCGAGGTTCCGGGATCGCGCTCCTTAAGCGCGAAGGTCGCAAAAAAGTCCCTGCCCCGATCCCAAGGACGCTGAAATGATGACGTGGACACCGAGCCGTATTCACTTATAGCTCGGTGTTTCCTTTTGAATCGTATAGAGAAAGGTCTTCATGGTCTGATCGCGGCGGAGGTTTTCCTCTGCCATCCGTTGGGAGGCAGCTTTATAAAGGGCCATCTCCTGCCGCGACCGTTCTGATTCTCCGAGGTGCTGATAGATCTGTGCCATTCGGTAGTGTCCGTCTGCGGAACCGGGATCCATGCGCACACAACTCTCCGATTCCGCGCGCGCCTCGGGCCACTGTTCTAGCCATCGATAAACCTTGCCAAGCTGGCAATGCGGTGCAGGATCGTTGCTTTCCCTATTTGCAGCCAGGCGCAGCCTGCGCACAATTTCCTTGGCATGCGTCTTGTCTCCCGTGCCGTAATCTCTCCGGAACTGCAACCCTCCGCAATAGTACTCGAACTTGCCATCTTTGGAATGCTGGTCCGCATAGCCACAGAGCTGCCGAATGACAGCGGGAGTGGGAGCCGAGGCCTGGTCCATTTGAATTTCTCCCAGATATCCGAGAGCGGCCTCCGGTTCTCGGGCCAGGTCCGCAGCGCGTATCAGAATTCGACTGGCTTCCTGGTAACTTCCTGCGAAGTACTCCACCATACCTTTTGCCAGCTGGACGCGCCAGGAGTTCGGCCACAACTCCTCGGCCTGCTTAAGCACCACACGAGCGGCGTCAAAGTTGTTGTGGCGGATGAATTCCACCGCCAGTGACAAGCGATAGTTCTCGTCGTTCGGTGCGAGAG
>JBPYDQ010000330.1:0-3963 GCA_051986135.1 Terriglobales bacterium
CCCTTAATCCTATTCGAAGTAGCTGTTGTTGCAGACATGCCTAATGCGGTTTTGGCGTGTTGACTAAACGCACAATGAGAATCAGAGCACCCTGGCCGCGAACACACCTAACGATGAGGGATACATCAGTTATAGAAATTCGGCGAGCGGGCCGTTGGGTAGTATGAGCGACGGCGTGCCACATGTGAGCGACTGCAACAATTCTGAATGCAAGCCGCGGTTTGGTCGTTACTGTCGCTTTTTAGGGGGTTTTCCCCAAAAAATGAAATTGCCACGGTCGGTTGCAGTAAGGATCTCAACCGCCCCATCGTTGTTCAAGTCTGCTGCGGCCAACTGAGAGCCGACACCCGAGAGATTGTGGATGAGCTCGGGGACGAACTCCGCGCCCCCGGGGGCCTTGGGATTGCGAACCGTATGATAGCAGTACAGAACTGGGGATCCGTTGGGGTCGGGGCCGGAGTAACCCTCCAAGTGAGACCAATAACGCTTCCCCGTAACGATGTCGGGGATGCCGTCTCCGTCAATGTCAGCTACAGTCATGGCGTGCAGCTCTGAAAAGGCAACCCCTCCGGCATTTCTTGTCGAGAAGTTGTCCATGATCATGTGTCGTTCGAAGGAAATGTTCCCCATGCGGTCGCGCTTCTGTTCGAACCAGGCCAGCCCCCAACCATGGGCCTCGAGCGAGGCGACCACGTCGTTCAAGCCGTCGCCGTTCACATCGTAAACATAGATCTGGCCACCACCGACCAGTCCGGGTCGGGAACAGCGCCCGAAGCTCACAGGATGATATGTCCAAAGATCCTGAGCGCCCCCAGCTGGCGGCAGCTCCCACCAGCCAGCCGGGTTCAGAATGTCCATCTTTCCGTTCCCGGTAATATCACCAACCCCAACGCCATGGACATATCCGAGACCGGGCGCAGAAACCTTATGGACGGCCCAAGGACGAGTCGGCTCGGCAGGATCATATTTTGCGTACATTACCGTGTTCTGGTACACATACACAATTTCCGGCCTTCCATCGCCGTCAATGTCTTCGAGCACAGTGATTTCCGACGAAACTTCAGGGAGCACGGGATAGCGCGCCCAGCGCCGGTTCTCGCCCTGCGGGTTAAGATAGAGCACCATCGCGCGCATTTCGGTGGCGAGAATATCCGGCCAACCATTTCCATGGAAATCATAGGCGTGCGTCACCATGTTGGGCGCATACTGATTGCTAGGGTTGAAGGATTCGGCAAGATAAATTTCGCGGCGTTGGGTGAAATCCGGACCAAGATAGTAATTCGGACCCGCGATAACATCCAGATGACCGTCACGGTTGAGATCAGCCACGGCCACACCCCACGAGTAGTAGAACTCGTCAAGGCGCTGTATTCGGAAATTGCTCGAGACCTTTTCCGGCTCGATCTCGCGAAGCCGAAGGTCCTTGTACGAGAGGTCCTTGAACTCCACCTCGTCGGTGGCGCCCACATACAGGGCGATCGGCCCATAATCAGATGCATTGTTCGTGGCACCTGACTCCATCTGCCAGCCGGTATTGTTCAAAAATGGCCGAACTAGGTCCGCGTCACAGACGATTTCGACCTGATTCCACTTGTCTTTCCAGAGCCCATTCGGGGGAGGCTCGAGCTCGGGCAACGGAGTGGGAAGCTTGATGCCGCGCAAGGCGAACGGACGTGAAGGCATTGAAGTCTGAGTTTCTTTGATCAGCGGGGTACCGGGAATTTCAGACTGAGCGGTAGAGAAGGCGAAGCGTCCCTCGGACGGGGCCGGAGGTAAGGACTCGCGCCCTAGTTCCCTGCCATTTGGGTCAAGGGCGAGCCGGTAGGTCTTCAGGTCCGCTTCCTGCAGCGACACGAAGATCCCGGTCATCCCGGCAGGGGATATCTGTACTCGGAAGATTACGCCGGCATTGCAGTTACCCGTGCTTCTGATCCGTGCAAAAAATTGAACGTCTTGAAAAGGCCTGTTCAAAATCAGCCAGCCACCACCGGTTGGGGAAGGCGTGCCGACGATCACGCCATTCTCAGCCCTCCAACTCGCGTTACCCACCACTTTCCAATCCGACAGAGACGAACCCTGGAAGGTCCAGTCGGGCACAAAGTCAGGGACTGGGCTCAGGTTTTGCTGAGGGTCGGAAGGCAAGGGGTCGCCAGGCGCTTGGCTGGAACCTCGGCCGGGCAATGATTTGGCCTTCGCTGACAGACGTTCAGGATTCGCGAGAAGAGAGGCAGCCGAAAGTCCGCCTGCTGCCAGCGTCACAAAGTCGCGACGGCTGATTCCCTCTTGGTTCTTGTGTTTGGCGGTGTAGCGACGGGTACCCGTTTCGGGCTGCTCAGGCATGTGAAGTCTTTTCTCCGACTTGATGGTTACGTTCTAACACTTACTAATGCCTTCGACGAGCCGCTCTCACCGTCTCCAGCATTCCGGTAATACACTTGAGTTCAGAACACGTCAAGCTCAATGACATCTGCACTGGCGATCTCAGCCCGGTCCACCTAACCCTACTCAATAGCAGCTCATGGAAGTGTTGCGGCAAGGTGCATGTTGCAGGTTATCGCCTATAAGTGAGGAGAAATCGTAGCTTGACCTCCTACACCACCTTGGGGCCGTTGCCGCCCAACTCGACCTCGGCCTTGGTCGGGAAGGTCGTCGTAAGAAGCAGCTTGTTCGGCGCGCCTAGGCGGGGAACTTGGTGCGCCCCATGCCAGTCCGCTATTTTGCCACGCTCTTCGAAGGTATTCAAAAAACTCCGACCTCTCGAGGACATGTTGCACGCGGGCTGATTGGTTGGGCGGTGGATACAGGGGAATAGACTCTTTCACGTGCGAACTTAAGAATTAGGGGTAGTGGCAGCCCAATCAATGCTGGACGGGAAAACGGTGAACGCAATGGTGTCGAAGAATTTCGCGAGGCGCTAACCGTACAGCACCGGAGTGATTTTCGTGCAAGGTTCAGGGCTGAACACAAAAATGATTGTGCAGGTGATGGACGCAGATTGATCCGACCGGCGTTTCTCACCGGCTGAAGATAAATCAGGTCTCTGCTCTGTCGCTCAGTTCCTGGGGTAACGGTTTTTTCTTGGCCGCTCAACGTTGTCTTTGAGTTTCAGATGTGATAAGTTCCTACGCTCCCAGGAACGGCAGCCGTGCGATCACGTCTATCTCGCAGACAGTTTCTAGCTCAGGCTGGATCGGCAATTGGGGGCGGCATTCTCTTACATGCGTCAGCTCCCAGTCTACGGGCCAATCCATTGGGCTTACCTATCGGATTCCAAGGTTACGACGGAAGATTTGTGTTGATGGAGGACTGGAACGGCGGATGGAAGAAGCTCCGTGCCATGGGATTCGAATCCGTTGATCTGGTTTCTTTCAAGGGATATGGATACGAGAAATCGCCTCTGGCAAACCTGCCAGCGAGCGAAATCCGCCGAGCAATTCGGTCCGTCGGGATGCGATGTGAGAACTGCCAGTTTTCCTATTCGGAGCTACACGACAATTTCGATGAGAAGATGAAGTTTTCCCGCGAGCTTGGCCTGCGGAACATCATATGTGCGCCCGCGCCGGGTCGAACGAAGACGATTGACGATTGGAAATGGCAGGCAGCCCAGCTCAACGAACTGGGGAAAAAAGTGAGCCAGGCGGGTTTTAAGCTTGGTTATCACAACCATGACCTGGAATTTTTCCTCATCGATAATGTGCGCCCGTACGACATACTAATGTCCAACACCGATCCGAAATTGGTCATGTTCCAGATTGACGTCGGCAATCTGACGTTCGGGGGTGCAGATGCAATCGAATATCTGGAAAAATATACAAGCCGTTACTTTTCCATGCATGCCAAAGACTATTTGCCGGGTAAGACGAGTGTCCCCGTCGGCCAGGGCATATTAAATTGGAAAAAGATCTTTGAGATTGCCAAGAAGGCGCCTATGGAGAATTATTTCGCCGAAGTAGCAGCGTATGG
>JBPYDQ010000331.1:0-8774 GCA_051986135.1 Terriglobales bacterium
GCTAACGCTTCGGCGGACGTCACATCGAGCTTGACTATTTTGGCGTGAGCGTACGGCGAGCGTACGAAACACAAATAAAGCATCTCACGCATCTTCATATCGTCGGCAAATTTTCCGCGCCCGCGCAGCAGCCGGTCTTCTTCTTTGCGAGGTAGCGGTCTGCCCACCCAGTTCTTATTGGTTCCCAAGCTCACGGTTCTCCCTAGCCTTCCGCTGCCGCCCAATCGGCTGGCAATCAGCGCTTAACATTTAGCCGCAAAGCTGCCTGGAATGAGCACAATCTTGACCACCTAAGGTCAACCCGCAAGTTCCGTACAGGTGGTTTCAAGCCAGCGCCGCCTCGAGACCATCGATCAATTTCTTGATGTTTTTTTTGGCCACGGGATCGAGCAGTCCGCCCGCCACCGACATCAGCCGCCCAAAAATCTGTGCCTCTCCCTGCCAGTTAACCCTGGTGCCATTGGCGGTCGGAGAAAGATCGAATCCGGCTAGAAGCGAGGTATTCCCGCCTGCAACCGCGCCTTGTCCTTTATATTCCGCCCGCTTCGGCCGCTCCGACTCGGTCAACTCCATCTTCACGTCGGCCACGCCTTTGATGTAGGAAATGCCCACATTCACCCTAACCGTAAAGTGTGTCGAGTCTTCGACCGTCATGCCCTGGTAGTCCGGCAGCAGCGGAGCAAATTTCCGTGGGTCGGTCAGGAAGTCGTACACCTGTTCCGGCGTTTTCGTGACTTCGAACTCACCGGAAAACTTGATCGCCATGCTGCCCCCCCTTGGCTTTCTCAGCTGCCACCCGAATCGCCTTGAAAATGTTTTGATACCCGGTACAACGGCAGGTATTGCCGGCAATCGCTTTGCGGATTTCCCACTCGCTGGGCTGAGGATTGGACATGAGCAACTGATAGGTGGACATCATCAGTCCCGGCGTACAGTAGCCGCACTGCAGGCCGTGGCATTCGCCAAATGCTTTTTGAATCGAATGCAGCTCGCCATTTTTTGCCAAACCCTCAACCGTCATGATCTCAGCGCCATCGGCCTGCACGGCAAACAAGGTGCACGATTTCACGGTTTTCCCATTCATCAGTACCGTACAGGCGCCGCAATAGGTTGTGTCACAGCCAACGTGCGTACCGGTCAAATCGAGATACTCGCGCAGCAGTTCGACCAGAAGCAGCCGCGGCTCCACGCTGACCTCATAAGCTCGGCCGTTGACGTTTACTGCAATGGGAACTTTTCGGATTCCCGCATCGGCCGATTTTTTGCGGCTCCGAGTACGCCCCGTCTTGGTCCGAGTTTCAGGCATAAAGATGGCTCACCTCGAAGCGGCTACCCTGCGCCCGGCGCAGCGCAACGCCGATGGCGCGGCTCACTAAAGCGGCCACCAAGGTCCGTTTGTACTCCGCCGAGCCGCGCATATCGGGTTGGGGATCGGCTGCCGTCCGCGCCGCCTCTGCCGCACGCTGGATGGTTTTTTCGCTCACCGACGTTCCCCGTAGAGCCGTTTCCGCTTCCAACGCCTTGGTAAAAGTAAGCCCGACGCAGCCAAGCGAAATTGCCGCCTCCTCACAGATGTCATTGTTCATAACCAGAAGCACGGCAGCGCTGGCGGTCGGATAAACCGGCGCTGCGCGCTTGAATGCAATATAGGCGCCGCCGCTTCCTGGAGGCGGATGTTTGACGATCACTTCGCTGACCACCTCATCCTTATCCAGAAGCGTCGTATAAGCGTCCGTGATGAACTTGCTTAGCGGGATCGTGCGCTCGCCCTTCTGTCCAACGCAGCGAACCGTGGTCTCGAGCGTAGATAGAACAACCGCCCAGTCACCGCTGGGGTCCGCCTCTGCGAGTGACCCTCCAATGGTCCCGCGGTTGCGAATCTGCACATCGGCGATTCCCGCGGCGCAATCGTGAAGGATGGGAATCCTGGCGGCCGCGGCAGAATTCTCGATGTCGCTATGACGGGTCAAAGCGCCAAAACGCAGCGCGTTGTTATCCTCCTCTATATAGGCGACAGCGGGGATGAAGTTCAAATCGACCAGATGCTTGGGATTGGCGAAGCGCAGCTTCATGAGCGGGATCAGGCTTTGCCCGCCGGCCAGCAATTTGGCCTCCTCACCCAACTCGGCCAGCATGGTGGCCGCTTCTTTCAGCGATCCGGCCCGATGATAATGAAACGCGCGGGGAAACATGCTCTCCTCTTCAGTTCCAGCGCCGGCGTCCGGCGCGTATGCCCGGCACTGTGACTGGCTAATGCACAGGCCCTTGGCGGAAGAATCCCACTGCCGCGCCCGCCAGCGCAATGGTCACGCAGGCAGCTCCGACGACTGCCAATACGGAAGCCAGAACTTTGCCTCCGCTTGCCGTCTCGAGCAATACCGCGAACGGAAACAGGACGGATCCAACCAACAGCAGGATCGCCAACCAGTAGCGGGTACGTTCGGAAAATCCCACTCGATCAAAGACTACACCCAGCACGATCATCAACATAGCCAAGCCGACCCAATGCGAGTGCGCGTCTACCTGGCGAACGTAATTGTATTTCGTATCAGCGTATGCCATGAGATTCATCTCCGAATTGGTCCAGTTTTCGGCCGCCGCCTGGGTGAACGCAGCTTCGAGAGACTCCCCCATATGTTCGAGAGTCTGATGTTCGATGAACAAGGCATAGTGCAGGCCATAAAGCATACCAGCTGCGGCCAAGACGATGCCGCCCACCAGCAACAGCCTGCCTGATCTCGTCATGACCGCACTCCAACGACATCGGCGTGTCCGGTATAGCGCAGGACTCCTACAAGCATGGCGATGAGTGCGACTACCACCGGCAGGCCGCCGATATCAGCCATGCCACCGGCCGGCAATCCGATTTTCGTTTCTAGAAGCACGCAGATCGGCAGCGCCCACGAACCGGTAAAAAAGGTCACAACCCAGCGTCGCTTCCATCGTTCCTCCAGGAAGACGAAGGGCTGGATAAAGGAGAGCAGCATGGCCAGTAATCCGAACTCAATGAGGTGGGAATGAGCGGCTACGGCAACCGCTCTTTCTGCCGCCAAGGATCCATATTCATTGGCCACCAGGGACCGGGCCGGTCCATTGAAATCGAGCAATCTTTTGAGAATAGCTGTTTCCCGGTTCTCGTGATTGTAGAGGTCGAAAGCGGCATAGTAGGCGCCGTAGAGGAATCCCGCCAGAACAAGCAGTGCACCGCCGCTCAACAGCGCGCGTTCCGCCCAGGAATTGTCGAACCTGAGTTGAGGCGCGGTGTCGGTGCGCTTCCCACGAAAATACTTCCACAGTCCCCACGCCTCACCGAGCAGCGCAAAAATGAGCAGCGCGCCGCCTGCATCGGCCAGTACGCTGGCCCATCCAATCACCGGAATGGGACTGTAGGCTAGGCCTACGTAGTGAATCAGGAAAATGCCGACTGGCAGCATCACCGAGCCGGCCAGGAAAGTCTGGGCGAGACGCTTCTTACGTTCCCCGGGGAGGGCTACGTAAGGCTGCACGAGTGCCAGCAACAATGCCAGATAACCCGCATCGGTCAAGTGCACGTGCGCATCAATCTTGGTGCTGCGGTCTTCGAGCAGGCCGCCAACCGTTGCGAAAGCGTTGCCGACTCCTGGCGCATCCCGGTCAGCGGCCGCCTGTGTGGCGGCCGAGAGCATCTCACCCGTCCGCCCTCCGTTCTGATGGAGGACGAATATGGCAAAGATATCTCCAAACAACATGCCTGCCACAATCAGCCCGATGCCGCCAAACAGCAGCAAACGCTGTGCGCTCAGGGGCGCGAACCCGGTTGCCGCAGCCGAAGAAAATGCTGTGCTTGCCATGAAGAAGCTCTAAGTAAAATATCACCAGTTGCAGGTATTCTAGTCCGCCGCTCGCGCCGCGCTGGTTTGCCGGAAGATCGGCATCACATGCTTGGCGAACATATGCTGAGTCTTGATGCTCTTCCACTGTTCCAGGCCGCCGAAGTTGGCGACAATCGCCAACTCCCCGATGCCGCCCTTCTTCTCGAGCGCCTTGATCTGAAAGATGACTTTCTCCGGGGTTCCAATGAAGCCGATTTCCTGCTCCACGATCTCGTCGTACGTAAGCCTGGTCAGAGACTCCAAGGCGCCGCTGGCATAGAAGCCATAGCCCTTGGCAACCAGCTCTGCTTTTTTCTCTTCACCCTCGAGGGATGCTACGGGTGAGGCATTAAACAACAGAAAGTTATAGATCGCCTGCTCCACTTCCTTGCGAATTTGCTTTTCGTCGTCATCGATATAGACGGGCCGAATGTAGACAATATCGGGAGTGTTGCCATGTTCCGCGCAGGCTCTCTTATAGATATTCAGCGGCGCCTCTAATAGATTCCAGGGCAGCAAAGGCGGAACAAAGATTCCCCAACCCTTCGCTCCGGCCAATTGATACGTGATATCGCTGGTGCCGCCCGTGTAGAACTTCGGATGCGGCTGCTGCAAGGGGCGTGGTACCACGCTGACATCTTTGACTTTGTAGAACTCCCCAGTATAGGAAAACTGCTCCTGGGACAAAGCCAGTTCAAGAATATCGACTGCCTCGTTGTATCGCGGGCGGCTCTCTTCGAGCGGCACCGAAGATGGGGCAAATAACCAGGCATGCCCGCGACCCAAACCGCACTCCAGACGCCCATTGGTGAGGATGTCGGTCTCGGCGATCATACCGGCCAGACGCATGGGATTTTCCAGGGGCAGGGTATGCAGGGCGGTGCGGAACCGGATGCGCTTCGTCCGCTGTGCCGCCGCGGCAAACATGGCGAGTGGATTTGCCGAAATGGAAAACTTCTCGAAGAAGTGATGATCGATCACCGAATAGACGTCAAACCCGCACTGGTCGGCGTGCTCGATTTGGCGCATGATCTCCCAGGTCAGGTCGTAATGTGACTTGCCTGGCGGTGCCTGCATCTCGCAATAGATGCCGAATCGCATATCTCTCCCTGCCGAGCTTGCTCCGCGAGGCGGTGGGTCCAGCCGCCCCGGGCTATTGCTTCCTTAGCCGAATTGGTCGATGCTTTCGATTTCTTTTCCAATTTTCTGATACTTGCCCCGGAAGAACAGGAGCGGCTCTCCCTCACGCACTACCACATCTTCGACTTCCGCAATAAAAATAGTGTGGTCGCCCGCTTCGTGCGCGGTTTCGAACCGACACTCGAGGTAGGCAACAGCGCCATGCAGAACCGGCGTGCCGTGTCGGGTTCGATCAAATCGGGCTCCCGCTTCTTCCGCATGCTGATGGCTTTCCTTTGAACGCGCATAGTATTCGGAGATGGCCCTCTGTGATTCGGACAGAACATTGATCCCGAATCGCTTTTTCTCGTGCAGATGGGCATGGGTACGGGCGCGATGATCGACGCAGACCAGCACCAGCAAGGGGTCGAGCGAGACCGAGGTGAACGCGTTCGCCGTCATCCCGTGCACCTCACCCTCTCGATCCACTGTGATCACTGTGACTCCGGTAGCAAAACAACCTAGCGCTTTGCGAAACTCGGCTTGCGTTAAGCTTGATGGCGAATCCGGCATGCGCACCGCTCGATTTGGGCCCTCCCATTTCTACCACGTTATGCGCAAGGCCAGCTGAACCTGCCGGGGATTGAAAATCGAACGTGGCGTCCCATAAGATGGATTGGGCGAGCCTTCCTTATAAAACGGACCGGTGCCGCAGTAAGTGACGCCGCCCTCGGGACAAAAATCTGACGCGCCGTAGGCCGTATTGAAGAAGTGGATGTTCAGCGTGTTGGTCAGGTTAAACGCCTCCGCAATCGCTTCCAGGTGCAGTTTCTCGGTTAGGATGAAGGTGCGCGCCAGGCGCATATCGAGCGTTTCATAGCTGTCACCCCGGAAGGTGTTTCTCGGTTCGATGCCCACGCGGTCATTGTTGCCAAAAATGTCGCCGTTGGCATCGAAGCCCGCGAACTTGGTGAAGTAATGCGGAGACTCAAGCGTGAGGATTGTCCCGAGTTGCCAGTTATTCACCACCGGGTTTATGTGCGTGGGTCCCTGCAGGGTGAAATTGCCGACAAAACGGTGGGCCACGCTGTCGGAGGAAACCGCCCGCTCCTGGTTCAGGCAGCAACTATCCTGTGGAATGAGTACAAAGCTTGGATTTGGTCCGTCATCGATTCCTTTCGACCAGGTATAGCTGATTCCCCAGCCCAGGTGAGCGCCCATACGCTTGTTGAAGTTCACCAGTAAGCCATCCCATTGGGAATCCCACTTCGAATCCGCTTCGAAGTCCACGGCATATCCCAGAGAACCCGCAGGCAATCCGCCGGTGGGGCACGGCACCGGGTTGAAAACGGCGCATCGAACTCCGGGAGCAATGGCCGGAGGGAAACAGCCGAGGGTATCGAAATTCGAACAATACATGTTCTTCAGCGCGACATCGCCGCGCGAATCGTGAAATGGCAGCTGGCCGGTGGGGTCTGGCTGGTTGACGTTAAAAAAACTTCCCAGGTGGATACCGCGGACATGCATACCGGTAATTTCCAGAACCGTATCCTTAGTGGGCTGGAATTCCACCCCGAAACTCGCCTGCGCCCCGTAAGGCGGCTTGTGGTTTTTGTCGAAGCGCACGATGACGGCATCCAGCGAGGGGGTGGGATAGGTGGCGGTGGCCAGCCCCGGTCCCACCATCTGGCTTAAGAGAAACGCCATCACGTCCGGAGTAGATCCTGCCGCCGACAACCGCGTGCGCGCATTCAGATCGTCCTGAATATTTTCCCGGCCCGGATATTTGCCGATGATTCCACCGCAGGAAGGAATCTGGCACATGAGCAAGGGGGAAGGAATCATTCCGTGGAATAGTCCGGCACCTCCGCGGATTACGATGTTGCGGCTCGTCCCCAATGCATAAGAGAACCCGGCGCGCGGATCGAAATTCTTAAGCGGGGAGTTGATCGCAGCCGCCGGCCAGGTCTCTCCTTCCCAACGCAAACCATAGTCCAGGGTTAGATTGGATGTGGTTCGCCACTTATCCTGAATGTACAAACCCTCGTAGGTATGGCCCATTTCGCCCTTGGCCTCATTGCGGATGGCCGAAGAGATCGCCGATCCCTGGTATACCGAAGTGCTGAATGTCGGCTCATTGAAACCCAGGGCTGCGTTGAAGCGCTCGAAGAAAATTACGAACGGGTGGGGACGGCCGCCGGTAAGAAACTGTGCGGCCGGGTCGGTCCCCAAAAATGCACCCAGGCTACCGAAGTCCGCCTCGAATGGATAGAACAGCGGGAACGACTCGGTTGTATTTACGTGATTGAAATCGCCGCCAAAGCTGATGGTGTGTCGTCCCAGCGTCTTGGTTACATCGTCCACGAGTTCCGCACGCCCTTCTTCATAGAAATCGGGGTTGCCGCGGTTTACCCCCATGGTGAACACGTTCGATACTTCCAGATGCGGCTGCGTACTCACTGTCGGAAAATCAAAAAACCGGTGTGCGTACTGCAGGCGCAAATTGTTGACCAGCGAGCTGGAGAACACCGAGGTCAAGCTCCCCACCAGCGACTGATCACGGAAAAAATTGTTCTTAAACCCTGAGGGAAGATCGAATCCGTCATTGAGCGGGGAGAGATTAGTGCTGCGCTGATCGTTAATGAAATAGCGCACAAACATCGATTCCTGGGGATTGAAGTTGTGATCGAGCTTGAAAATCCCGTTATCGTAGTTGATGGTGCGATTGACAAACAGGTTCTCGGCCGGAAGCCCGAAGACGTTGATCTTTTCGGCATTGATCAGGTTTATGTTTTCGAGCACGGTGGAGTTGTAATAAGGAGACTCGCTGTGCCGCTGGCCTTCGTAGTTGCCGAAGAAAAAAGTCTTGTCTTCTTGAATCGGCCCGCCCATGGTCGCGCCGAATTGGTTTTGCCGCAGTTTGTTGAAACCGCCGGCGGCCGCCAGCATGTTCTTAGCATCCATCTTGTCGTTGCGGAAATATTCGTAGACCGATCCGTGGTAGTTATTGGTTCCGCTCTTGGTGACGATATTGACGATGCCGCCCACGGCGCGCCCGAACTCCGTACTGTAATCGCTATTAATGACGCGGAATTCCTGGACCGCCTCCTGCGATGGCGTGGTTTTCTGAATTCCCGACGCGGTTGACATGTTATCGGCGCCGTCAATAGCAACAAAATTGTAGTGGATGTTCTGCCCGGCGAATGACAGCTTGGTGACCGGCTCGATGATGACATCCGTGCTGCCCGAGGTTGTGTCACCAATGGCAACCCCCGGAGCCAGCAAAGCGAAGTCTATGAATTGCCGACCGTTGACCGGCAAGTCTTCAATTTTCTGCTCATCGATGACGGAGCTGACCATGGTGCGTGTCGGCTCGGCGGCCGCCCCGACATCCTGCACGGTTACCTCTTCTTTGATTTCACCTACCGCCAAATTGAAATCCAGGTTTCCGGTGCCGCCGACATCCAAGTGTACTTTCTTGGCCAGCTTGCGGAAGCCGGACTTCTCCGCCGTCACATTGTAATCTCCAGCAGGAAGCGCGCTGATCTGGTAATCTCCCATGGCGCCGCCATCGACCGAGCGCGTCAGGCCCGTAGCCGTGTTTACGACCGTCACCGTGGGTTGGGGAATGGCGGCGCCGCTCGTGTCGTACACCCGCCCTTCGACCGTCACATTCAAAGTCTGGGCGAAGACCGGAGCCCACAACATGCAGATGCCGGCAACCACCAGTGATCTCGGCAGACTCGACCCTGAAAACTTTCTTCCTGTCATCGCCATCCTCCCTCGAAATTGTCGCCCTAGGAA
>JBPYDQ010000332.1:0-7308 GCA_051986135.1 Terriglobales bacterium
GGGTATACTAAACGACGTCGGACCCCTGGGCGTGATCAAAATACCTCTTGGCTACTTGCTGGGAAACAGGGCAAAATCGGGGTCGTCCTCGCCCAAGAGTTACTTCCCCCTCACCATTGAAGGAAACGCATGGTGGATGATGGCAAACTGCCGTCTGCTTCGGACAGCCCAACGCTGCCAGCTGTGAGGCATCCGCATGGCGGTAATCCTCACATCGCCGCGAGCACCGAGACCCCGCCTCCTTCATCGAACGAAATGACCAGGGGTGATGCCGCAGCCGCCGCCAGCGGCTCCGATAGCCCAGTGCCTCTCTCAGCCGGCGTACTTCACCTTGCTCAACTGTTTCCTCCAGGATCTTTGCTGGGTGCGCGCTATCGTATTCTGCGGATCCTGGGCGAGGGCGGAATGGGCGCGGTCTACCAAGCGCGCGACCAGGAACTGGACCGAATCATCGCTCTAAAGGTAATTCGACCGGAGTTGGCGGGAAATCCCGCCATTTTGCAGCGCTTCAAACAGGAACTCATTCTGGCGCGTAACGTTACCCACAGAAACGTGGTGCGCATCTTCGATCTCGGGGAGGCCGACGGGATCAAATTCATCACCATGGAATACGTGGATGGCGAGGACCTGCGCGCCCTGCTCAAGCGAGAGGGAAAACTCTCTCCTAAAGACGCGGTTCACATCATCGAACAGGTCTGTCGAGCGCTGGACGCCGCACATGCGGAAGGTGTCATTCACCGCGATCTTAAACCGCAAAACATCATGCGCGATTTGCAGGGGCGAATCGTAGTCATGGATTTCGGGCTGGCAAGATCACTGGACACCTCGGGAATGACCCAAACCGGTGCCCTGGTGGGGACGCTGGAGTACATGTCGCCGGAGCAGGCACTCGGCATGGAACTCGATCAGCGGTCCGATCTTTTCACCGTTGGCCTGATTTTGTTTGAGTTGCTGAGCGGCAAGATGCCCTACAAAGCCGACTCGGCTTTGGCCAGTTTGATGAAGCGGACGCAGCAACCTGCCGCGCAACTGTCCAGCGTCGAAGCCGCCGTTCCTAAAGCACTCAGCAATATGGTTGGCCGGTGTCTCGAACGCGATCCGAAAATGCGCTATAGCAGCGCGAGCGAGATCCTGCGCCAGCTGGAAGCCTGGGATGCCGACCCGACGATTATGCCGTCGGATCTGGCTCGCATGGCCAGCCCGCCGTCGCGCACCAGGCAGATCTCGGTGCCCATTCCCGAGCGGCGGGGTTGGTTGCTGCTAGCGGGCACGGCGCTATTGCTGCTCGCTCTCGTTTGGCTGCCAACCACCCGCAACCTGATCTTTCATGGTCAGACCCGGGTCGAGAGCACGGCCGGAATACCGGACCTGAGCAAAGGAAAGTATCTGGCTGTATTGCCTTTTCGCGTCTTGGGTGACCAGAAGCCGCTGGAGTATGTGGCCGAAGGCGTGGGCGAGGCCCTTTCGGCGAAGCTGTTTCAATTGCAGGAAGTGCACCTCGCCTCGTCAGCGGCAACCGAAAAGTTTTCGAGCGCCGGCCAGTCTCTCGACCAAGTAGCGCGCGCTCTCGGCGTAAATTTGATCCTGCAGGGGACGATCCAGGGCGGCAGCGACAAGTTTCGCATTACCTTGGATCTGCGGAACGTGGCTAGCGGCGAGCGATTGTGGGATCGGGAGTTCTCCGGGGTGCCGCGGGATCTGCTTACGCTGGAAGACCAGGCCTACAGCGAGCTGGTGAGTGCTCTGGAGCTGAAACCCAGCAACGAAGAGCAGGCTCGCCTCGCCAGCCATCCCACCGAGAACCCTGCCGCGTATGACATGTACCTGCAAGGGCGCATGCTTTTACATGGCAAGAACGGTCCGCAGGATGCGCAGACAGCCGTGCGCTTCTTCAACTCGGCGTTGAATAACGACAGAAACTTTGCTCTGGCATACACCGGCATCGCGGACGCGAGCCTGCGTATGTACAAGGACACGAAAGACGGAATCTGGGCCCAAAAAGCTCTGTTCGCGGCGCAAGAGGCCGAACGGCGCAATCCGAATCTGGCGGAAGTTCATTTGTCCTTAGGCAGCGTCTACAGCGCGACCGGCAAGTCCAATGAAGCCATCGAAGAATTGAAGCGGGCCTTGGCGCTGGCGCCTAACTCGGACGAGGCCCATCGCCGCCTTGGGGATGCCTATAAAGCCAGCGGGCGCAAACAGGAGGCGCTGGCCGCGTACCAGAGTGCGGTTCGTGCGAATCCTTACTATTGGTATAACCACAACAATCTGGGCAGTGCCTATCTGCAGTTCGGGAATGCTGAAAAAGCGTTACAGGAATTTCAGCGCGCCACCGAGTTGTCGCCGGACAACGCCACACCCTACGCAAATATCGGCGCGACATATTTCCGGCAAGCCAAATGGGCGGAAGCCATTCCATTCTTTCAAAAGGCTCTCGAGTTTCGATCCGACGCCGATACTTATTCGAATTTGGGCACGGCGTATTTCTTCCTAAGTCGCTACGACGACGCGGTGAAAATGTTCGAACGGGCTGTAACCCTCAGCCCGAAGAATGAGCAGCTGATGGGGAACCTCGGTGATGCCTATCGGGCATCAGGCCGAGTTCACGACGCAGCGGCCACCTATGACAAAGCCATTGCCCTGGCCAACGCTCAGTTGGAGGTAAACCCGCGCGATGCGGGTACTAAGGCGGACTTGGCTTTCTATTACGCCAAGAAGGGCGACACGGTACAGGGAGAGCAAATCATCCGGGAGGCCCGCGCAATAGACGCCTCCGCCCCGCAACTGATCTACATGGAAGCTCAGATATACGCGCTTGCCGGCAAACAAGCGGAAGCGCTTAAAGCCTTGCGCGAAGCTTTTCAAAAAGGGTACCCGGCCGAAGAAGCGCAAAGGGACCCTGAGCTGGTTAGCCTAAGGGACTCTCCGCCATTCCGAAAGCTGATTTCCGAGTACCAGGCGAAAGCCAAGTAATCTGAGCCCGACCCAAACTTGTTTCCTTTAAGGTGCCGGGCAAAAAAGTTTCGCCAGACAAACATTGCGCCTTCCGTGTTGAGTTCGGATCCTCTGAGCAAGTTATGGTTCGAGGGGCGCTCCCACGATCACGCCCGGGAGCTTGCGCTGCGCCATGACCTCATTAAACGCGGTTACGCCACTATTCAGGAAACCATTGAATGAGGAAATTGCGGTTTTGCAGTCCGCCTGGACGCGCCGCTGTTCGTCCAGCGCAGCTTGGGTGGGCGCCTGATCGCTATCCTCAAAAATTCGGTGTAAGCCCCCGGCATATTCGCGAACCGCGAGCGGCTTGCGCAACGTTGCCTCTGCTGCATCGGGATTGCTGGTGATCTTCTCACGCACCGCATCCATTTGTTTCTCGAGCTGCTCAGCGGCCGTTTTAACTGCCTGTTCATCCGCCGTTCCCTTGACGGCCTGCTCGAGAGCATTCACCTGGGACCGCATGGCATCAAGCCGGTTGAGCGCGGTATCGAGCTGCGACAGTTCATGAATCGCCGCCTGTGTGGCATCGTATTGCGCCTCGAGGTCGGCTGTGGAGGCATGGGAGCGGGGATCGTTGACGACCTGAAATTTCTCTGTCATGGTTTGCCCACCCACGGTTACGGTCGCAGTGTATTCACCCGGAGGAACTAAGGCTCCGCTCTTGGGGCCCTTCTTGAATTCTTGGGTATTTTCCCAGCGCACCGGTCCCTGGGAACGCAGATCCCAGTAGATGCGATGGAGGCCGGGCTCGACCGGCACCCAGGGAGTCTGTTTAGGCTGCTCGCCTTTCTCGGCCGCTTCCCCGGTTGGCTTTACTCGAAGCTGTTGCTCGGCTTGTGTCGGTGTCGGGGTGGTTGCGGCCCGGCTCTCTTGCGCTTCCGGACGCGCCTGCTTGCTCTCCGCTTGCGACGAGGTCTCTAGTGAGGACGAGGATTGCTCGTCCGGCGGCTCTTCTCCACGCTCCAAGTCGCGCATGCCCTCCAGGGTTCGTACGACCTTTCCTTGAGAATCCGTGATAACGACCTTGCCGGGTTCCTTGACCCCTTCGCCGACGTAATAATTTATGGCGGCTCCATAGGGGGGATTCGTTCCGTAAAACGCGCCATCGCCGAGCCATTCCACCTGCGACCAGGGCCAATAGCGCAAGGCCGAATGGATGGGGAACAGATGAAGTGGGTGCTTGCCGATGTCAGGCGTGAACTGCTGGAAAGCTGTGAGATCGTCGAAAACCCAGATCGATCGTCCGTGCGTTCCCACGATCAAATCGTTTTCCTGTGGGTGAAGGTAAATGTCGTAAACGGCGGCATTGGGCAAACCCAGCCCCATCAGATACCAATCGGCTCCGTCGTTCCAGGAGACATAAGCCCCATTTTCAAGTCCGGCGTAGTACATGTGGGGGTTGTGGCGGTCTTGACGCACGACGTGCGCGCAAATGTTTTCCGGCAAGTCACCTGTGATCGAAGACCAACTGCTGCCGTAGTCGGTGGTGCGATAGAGGTACGGTTTGAAGTCGCCCAGGTAATGTCGGTTGACCGCGATCACCGCCCGCCCTGGATTGTCCGAAGAAACATCAATGCTTTCGATTCGACCCCATTCGGATAGGCCGGGTATCTTTGGTGTCACATTCCTCCAATGTGCGCCCCCATCGCGGGTTAGCTGGACCAGACCATCGTCGGTTCCCGCCCAGATTACGTTTGCATCTTTTTCGGCCGGGGTGACGGTGAGAATGGTGTCGTAGGCCTCGGCGCCGGAATTATCTTTCACTATGGAGCCCCCCGAGGCCTGCTGTTTCGACTTATCGTTGCGAGTGAGGTCAGGACTGATCGGCTGCCAAGTGCGGCCCCGGTCCTCGCTGCGAAACAGGACATTGCCGCCCTGATAGATTACTGCGGGATTTCGGGGCGATACGGCAAAAGCTGCGTTCCAGTTGAAACGGTAAGGCAGATCAGCGATGCCCCCTCCGGTGAAAGTTCGAGTGAAGGGTGCGACGTCATGGGCTTGCTGGGTGGTACGATCAAAGACCATGAGGGCGCCATTCTGCGTGCTGTTGTAAATAAGGCTAGGATTGTCGGGAGCTGGGACGGCGTGAATACCGTCGCCGCCGTTCAGGGCAAACCAGTCGCGATCCAGAATACCTTTCTTATCCTGCGTAGCGCTCAGCCCGCACCACGCGCTGTTGTCCTGCAAACCTCCGCAGACAAGGTAGGGGCGTTCATTGTTGGCGTACACATGGTAGAACTGGCCGATGGCTATGTTGTCGAGAAAGGCCCAGTGCGCGCCGTTATCGCGCGAAAGGACTACTCCCCCGTCGTTTCCTTCTATGATGCGGCCGCTGCCCTCCGGATCTATCCACATGGCGTGAATGTCAACGTGGGTCTGCTTGGCGATTACGTTCCAAGTCCTGCCGCCATCTTTCGATTCCATTAGGTCATTGGAGAGGGCAAACAGGTGCTCGGGGGTGCGCGGATCAACTGCGATTCGCGAAAAATAAAATGGGCGCGCGTCGGCTTCCTGATCTTTGCTGACCAGGTTCCAGTGTTCGCCCCAATCGTCGGATCGCCAGACTACGCCTTCGTTTGAACCAATGACCGCATAGACCACATTCGGGGCGCTGGGTGCAATCGCCAGCCCGATGCGGCCCACCGGATCTTTCGGCAAACCGTGGCCTGACAGACGCGTCCAAGTCTGGCCTTGATCGATGGATTTGTAGATCGCATCTTCCGGGCCGCCGTCGGAATAGCTCCACGGGCTCCGGCGAAAGCGATAGGTCCCGGCGTAGAGCAGCTGCGGGTTTTGGGGATCGATAGCGAGGTCCGAAATACCAACAGCGGGACCGACATAAAGCACGCGCTGCCAAGTCCTGCCGCCATCGGCCGTGCGGTAGACGCCGCGCTCGTAACTGTCCGCCCAAGGGTTTCCCATGGCGCCCACAATGACGGTGTCGGAAGAATGGGGGTCAATCACAATCCGCGAGATCTGAAAGGTGCCATCGAGTCCCAGGTGCGTCCAGTGGGCGCCTCCGTCGGTGGAGCGGTAAACGCCGTTTCCGAACGAGACGTCATTGCGGACCTTGGATTCTCCCGTGCCGATCCAAATGACGTCTGGATTGCCCGGATCTACTGCGATGGATCCGACCGAGGCGACAGTTTCATGCTGCAAGAGAGCCTTCCAGGTAATGCCGCCGTCGTTGGTGCGAAACAGGCCGCCGTCGGCCGTTCCAACGTAATAGGTGAAGGGCTGACCCGGCACGCCGGCGACGGCCGGGACGCGGCCGCCGGCAATGGCGGGACCGATTTGCCGAAAGGAAATGCTTTTCGCTACTTTTATCGGCAACAGGGTGCGGCCTTCTTCGTCCGCCGTTTGCCGACCGGCGGCTCGGGTGGTCACGATTTGTGACTCTTGCCTGGCGGGTTCCGGTTGAGCTGCCGTTGTCGGTTGCTGCCGTTGCCGCGGTTTCGTTTGGGATGACTGTTGGGCGGTTACGGAAAGAATTAAAAGGAGGACGGAGTATACAACTACGGCCACGCGACTCGGCAGTGCCACAGTTTGATAGACCTCTTAGCGGATTTTCGGACCGCAAATGATTTCAGGTTTGTGGGTCAATGTAAAGGGTTTCTGCCCAGAAATGTCGTGTTACGAGCTTATTGCCGGCAGTGTGAGTTGCCGCTCGAGACAAGGCTTATCGCGGACGAGGCGCAGGTGAGTCAGGGTGTGGAAGCCCGAAAAGCGCCCATGACGAAGCTTCGAGCGATCCCAACGCATTCGAGGTTATGTGATAAGCAGAATAGTCGATAGCCAATACAGCTTTTCCCCCGAGCCGCACGTCGCTGGTCGCATCCTTGTGAACGGGGAGCCAGAAATTGCCCACTTTTTGGTAAGTATTCGCCAACCGGGTGTGGCTAATCCAGAAGGAAGGTTCTTGGCGGGTGCGCCTTCCAAGCGCATAATGGCAAAGTCCTGAGCATTGACCCAAATCGTTCCATAGCATGAGTATTTGGTTTTCCTGCGCGGGGTAATCTGGATCACATACGAGTCGTTACCAGCCACGCGCTCGATTCCGAGTAGCTTGAACTCGTAGTTGCGCGGGCTGAGGTCGGAATCGGCCTCGTCCAACTGGTATTCTTTCTCGCTTTCCAGCAGCTTATTCAGGATGTGCTCGAGCAGAAACCTGGAACCGCTCTCGGAGAGGATTCGGAAGTTCTTTTTATTCGGCGAAACGTAGCTGCTTACCACCCGCATCTCGGCATGGCGGGCGCCACCGAAACCGTGGTAGTCGACACGGTAAGCGAGGACAACATTCAGAGCGTCGAG
>JBPYDQ010000333.1:0-8756 GCA_051986135.1 Terriglobales bacterium
ACGAGACTACCGGCTACTTCGCGCCTACGAGCAGGTTTGGGACGCCCAGCGACTTCATGTATTTCGTCGACTACCTTCATCAGCAAGGAATCGGCGTGATCCTCGATTGGGTTCCTGCGCACTTCCCGAAAGACGAGGCCGGCCTCGGCTACTTTGACGGAACTCACTTGTATGAACATGCGGATCCGCGGCAAGGAGAGCAGCCAGACTGGAACACCTTCGTCTTCAACTACGGCCGTAACGAAGTCCGGAGCTTTTTGATCAGCAATGCGCTGTTCTGGTTCGACAAATACCATATTGACGGCCTGCGCGTGGACGCGGTCGCCTCCATGTTGTACCTCGACTATGGACGCCGCGAGGGTGAATGGATGCCGAACCGCTACGGCGGCAGGGAAAACATCGAAGCCATTGAACTTTTGAGATCCGTCAACGAACACGTCTATCAAGCGTTTCCGGACGTCATGATGATCGCCGAGGAATCAACGGCGTGGCCACAGGTCTCGCGGCCTGTTTACCTTGGCGGCCTAGGCTTCGGTCTCAAGTGGAATATGGGCTGGATGCACGACATGCTCAGCTACATGTCGCAAGATCCCGTATTTCGAAGCTACCACCATAACCAGATTACCTTCAGCTTGCTCTATGCGTTCAGCGAGAATTTCGTCCTGCCCTTGTCTCACGATGAAGTGGTTTACGGCAAAGGTTCGATGCTCCAGAAAATGCCCGGAGATGAGTGGCAGAAATTCGCCAACCTGCGACTGCTCTACGGATTTATGTTCAGCCATCCCGGGAAGAAACTGTTGTTTATGGGCAGCGAGTTCGGTCAGTGGTCGGAATGGAATCACGAGACAAGCCTCGACTGGCACCTTGTCGATACTCCGCTTCACTCGGAACTCGAGCGCTGGGTACGGGACCTCAATACACTGTATCGCGGCCAGCGTTCGCTATACGAGCTCGACTTCGATAGCGGCGGTTTTGTCTGGGTCGACTGCTCCGATTTTCAGAGAAGCGTCATCAGCTTCCTCCGGCGCGGCCGGAATCCCGCTGATCAGCTGCTATTCGTGTGCAATTTCACGCCGGTGGTCCGGAGAAATTACCGGGTTGGCGTTCCCCAATCGGGATTCTGGAAAGAGTTGCTGAATAGCGATGCTCCTTTATATGGCGGAAGCGGTCAAGGAAATTTCGGCGGCATAGAGGCCGTCCCACTTCCGATTCATGGACACCCCTTCTCGTTGAACATGACTCTTCCTCCCCTCGCGGTGCTGGCCTTCCAGCTTGAATCTGCGGTCCACGGTTGAGGCCCGAAACAGATGGCTAAACGGTTGGGAAGCGCAGCGGACGCCCTGTGGTACAAGGACGCGATCATCTACGAGCTGCACGTCAAGGCGTTCAAAGACAGCAACGGCGACGGAATCGGCGATTTCCGGGGACTGATTCAGAAGATGGACTACCTGCAGGACCTCGGCGTCACTTGTTTGTGGCTTCTGCCCTTCTTTACTTCTCCGCTCAAGGACGATGGCTATGACATCTCGGATTATCTGAACGTCCATCCGATGTACGGTACGATCGACGATTTCCGCGAATTCCTGGCCGCGGCCCACGAGCGCGACCTGCAAGTCATGATCGAGTTAGTGGTGAATCATACCTCCGATCAGCATCCATGGTTCCAAGCCGCTCGCCGGGCTCCGCGCGGCGCGCCAGAGCGCGACTTCTACGTGTGGAGCGACACCGAAGAACGATACAAAGATGCCCGGATCATTTTTTCGGATACAGAGCGGTCCAACTGGACCTGGGATCCGGTGGCCAAACAATATTACTGGCACCGTTTTTTCTCACATCAGCCCGATCTCAACTACGACAATCCGGTGGTGTTCGAGGAAGTCTTGAAAATCATGCGCTATTGGCTGGATATGGGAGTTGACGCGCTGCGCATCGATGCCATCCCCTATTTGGTCGAACGTGAAGGAACCAGCTGCGAGAATCTTGCGGAGACCCACGCCGTCATCAACGCGCTGCGTCGCGAGATTGACGCCGGCTACTCGAACCGCGTGCTCCTAGCCGAAGCGAACCAGTGGCCGACCGATGTGCGACCGTACTTTGGCAACGGAGACCAATGCCACATGGCCTTCCATTTCCCGTTGATGCCGCGCATCTATATGGCCTTGCGCCAGGAAGACCGCCTGCCGATTACCGACATCATGGCGCAGACTCCCAGAATTCCCGAAACATGCCAGTGGGGTCTTTTCCTGAGGAACCACGACGAGCTGACTCTGGAGATGGTCACCAGCGACGAGCGCGATTACATGTATCTGGCCTACAGCGCCGACCCGCGAATGCGCCTGAACCTTGGCATTCGCCGGCGACTGGCGCCTCTGGTGGACAACAATCGTCGGCGCATCGAATTGCTCAACAGCCTGCTCCTTTCCTTCCCGGGCACGCCCATTCTTTACTACGGCGACGAAATCGGCATGGGAGACAACATCTATCTCGGCGACCGCAACGGCGTTCGCACCCCGATGCAGTGGAATGCCGACCGCAATGCAGGGTTTTCCACGGCCACGCCAGCGCGCCTGTACAGCCCCGTGATTATGGATCCGCTCTGGGGGTACGAAGCGGTAAACGTGGAGGCCCAGCAGGGCGACCCCTCTTCGCTCTTGAACTGGATGCGCAACATGATCGCGCTCCGAAAGCTCTTTTCCGTGTTCGGTCGCGGAAGCATGAAGTTCTTCGATCCGGCCAACCGCAAGGTGCTTGCCTACCTGAGACAGTATGGAGAAGAGCGTGTTCTGTGTGTGGCCAACCTATCCCGATTCGCGCAGCCTGTGGATCTTGATTTGTCGGAAGCGGAAGGCGCCGTTCCGGTCGAGATGCTTGGGTATGTGGAGTTCCCGCCCATCGGATCCGAGCCTTATCGTCTGACCTTGGCTCCTTACAGTTTCCTCTGGCTCGAACTTCAGCAGAGGACTCACCCCACGGAGGAAAGTGTCGATATCACGGAAGAGGCCGCCTTAAATGCTACGGCCGGCTGGGACGGCATTTTCAACGGTGCATCTGGCCAGCGTCTCGAGACCGTCAATTTCCCGAACTATCTCCCGAAACAGCGCTGGTTTGGGGGGAAGTCACGCCATATCAAATCTACACGAGTCCTTGACTGGACTACCCTGCCATCGTCGCGTTCCGCTCTGGCCTTGGTCGAAGTGCTGTTCGATAGCGGGCCGTCGGAAGTCTACCTGGTACCTCTCGCCATGACCTTCGGCGAAGCGGCGGAGGAACTGCAGCGAGTTTCCCCGACCGCCATCGTGGCCTCGGTTCTCTCTGATCAAGGGGCGGGGCTGTTGTACGATGCCGTCTTCAACGACGAGACCTGCCTGGATTTTCTGTCCTTTGTCGAGGACGGAGGGGCGCTCGAAACACATTATGGACGCCTTCGCGGTATGCCCGCCGACTCTTTTCGGGACCTGCTCGGCACATCCCGCACTCCGCTGGCGGTGCGACGGGGCTCGGCCGAGCAGTCGAACACGTCGATTTTGTACGGCGATCGGTTCATCCTCAAATTGCTCCGCCGCCAAGAGCCTGGTCTGAATCCGGACGCGGAGATTGGACAGTATCTCACCGACAAGGCGCGGTTCGATCATGCGCCTCCTTTTGCCGGTTTGATTCAATACGAGCCGCGAGTCGATGCCCAGCCGTCGACCTTGGCGATGCTTCAGGGTTTGGTGGCGAATGAAGGCGACGGGTGGAAGTGGACCATCGAGGAACTCGACCGCTATTTTGAAACCTGCGCTCCGCTGCCGTTCCCGGAGGAGCTGCGTGGGCAACTAGAGGATCCCGTGGCGCTCTCTGAGAAGCAATCTCTGCAGCCGGCCCGGGATCTCGTCGGCATTTATCTCGATTCGGCGACCACCCTCGGATGCCGGACCGCCGAAATGCACTTGGCTCTGGCGTCCTCGACCGATGATCCGGCGTTCGCTCCCGAACCTATGACCGAAGAAAACGTCCGGACACTGCTTGAAGGTCTTCAGCAACACGCTTCCACCGTCTTCGACACCTTAAAGGAGCGCATTCCCTTTTTGCCGGATGATGTGGTGGAAATTGCCGCCGCCGTGCTCACGCGGCGGACTCGCATCCTGGCGCATTTTGCGGCGCTCAGACCCGAGAACTTTAAAACCTTGCGGACTCGCGTGCACGGGGACTACCATCTCGGACAAGTCCTGAAAGTCAAAACGGATTTTGTGATTCTCGATTTTGAAGGCGAACCGGCGCGCCCTTTGGCTGTCCGTCGTGCTAAGCAGTGCCCGTTAAGAGACGTAGCCGGCATGGTTCGTTCTTTCGGCTACGCGGCGTACTCCAGCCTAATCAACTACACGGCTCGCCATCCCGAGGGCCTGGGTAGCCTGCAACCCTGGGCGCAACTCTGGGAGCGGTGCGTGGCCAGCGAGTTCTTGCGCGCTTATCGGCAAACCGCACGAGGCGCCGGGTTCTTGCCCGAGAGCAGCGCGGATTTCCGGAAGGTGTTTGATGTTTTCCTTGTGGATAAGGCACTCTACGAGGTGCGCTACGAATTGAACGCACGCCTTACTTGGGTGCGCATCCCGCTGATGGGCATCCTGTCACTTCAGTTGTGAGACCGTGAGTTTATTTTCGTCCGACAGGAAACTCTTTGCTTTCTCGAAGACTACAAGGAGAGGCTCATAGCCGTGGAAGCGGGCTCGATTACGCAACAACCTGAGCAAACAGCCGAAGAAACGGGCAGCGCCGATCTGGTCGTGGGAATCCTGGTTGAGCTTGATGCAGACGCAACCGTACGGATTTATCAGGCTCTGCGCAACTTTCCCAGCTCGTTGCGAATCGCCGTCCTGCAAGGTGACCAACGCGGAAGTTTGCCCCCACCCGAGGCAAAGGCAGCCACCGAGTCTGCCTCCGTGTTTTTTGTTCCTTCGCTTTTGGCAAAGCCGGATCCCTCCAAGGGGACTCTGAGCACGTACGAAGCTTATCAATCCGTTTTTGCCGCCGCCGAGAAACTGCAAGCTCGAGGTTGCTGCGTCATCGCCAGCAGGCTTGCCGGGGCAACTCCCGAAAGGGCTTGGCAACTCGTTCGGCCGCTGCTTGATGATTCAGCGGATCTCGTTCTGCCGCACTACACGAGCGGAAAGTTCGAGGGATTGTTGAACGCCAGCATCATCGCTCCGATGATGCGCGCTCTCTATGGGAAGCGAATCAACAATCCCATGGGACCGGATATCGGAATGTCCCGTCCGCTGCTTCAAAAAATGCTTGTCAAAAGGGCAGGAAACGCGAGCGGCACGACCCTTCATCCCTTAGCATCTCTCGCGCCCGCAGCTCTCTGCGACAATCTTCGAATCATCGAGGTGCACTTGGGCGCTCGCGTCTATCCCCCTACGGACTGGACCGCCATGAGTTCTGTGTTGGCCGACGTGTTGAGCCCGGTCCTCTTAGATATGGAGCGCAACGCGTCGTGCTGGCAGAGGACGCGCGCCTCCGCGCCGGTGCGGACCGTCGGGGCAGCCGGGGACCCCTTGCCTCAAGATTCGGGGGCTCTGGACACCGGTCGCCTGGTCGAGTCATTCCAGCTGGGAACCCGGGAACTCCAGGAAATCTGGTCCCTGGTCCTGCCGCCGTCGAGCTTGTTCGAGCTAAAAAAGCTGGCCCGGTTGCCGCAGGACCAGTTTCATATGCCGGACGAACTGTGGGTGAAAATTGTCTACGATTTTGCTTTGGCCCATCGCCTGCGCACGATTAGCCGCGACCACCTACTTAAGTCCATCACCCCGCTTTATCTGGGCTGGGTCGCTTCCTATGCCCATGATCTGCAACCTGTTGGGGCAGTGCCTCCGGAGCGGAGGCTCGAGCGGCTTTCTCTCGCGTACGAAGCCAGCAAATCGTATCTGTTGTCGCGCTGGCGCTGGCCGGACCGGTTCAACCCGTAGGTAGTGAGCAGTATCGGAGTATCGGAGGGACTTTATGTGGCAACAAGTCAGGCAAGCCTTAATAGACTCGACGGCCCACTTTCTTACCAGGTTTGCGGACCTCCTGCCCGGATTGGCAGCACTAGTGATTGCCTTCTTCCTGTCGCTCGTCGTGGCCTGGATTCTGGCAGCCATCGTGCGCCGAGTCCTTTTAAGCCTCCATTTTGACGAGCGGCTTGGGCGGTGGGGGTTTGCTTCCTTGGCGGAGTGGTCGCCAATGAACAGCCCGACACACCTGGTGTCTCGGTCGATCGCCGCTCTGGTCATCGTCAGCGGACTTCTGGTAGGAGTTTCCGCCTTTGATGTCCGGTGGACTTCCTTGTTCGTGCAGAACGTGTTCGCCTACATTCCCGATGTCATAGCCGCACTGGTAGTCTTGCTCGTCGGGAATGTCGTGGCCCGGTTTCTCGCCCGAAGCGTGTTGATCGGCGCCGTCAATTTGAACATGCAGTACGCGCGCTTCTTGAGCATTGGCGTTAAATGGATCGTGATCGTGCTCTCCTTAGCGATGGCTCTCGAGCACCTGAGAATTGCCCCCGGCATTGTGGAGCTCGCTTTCGGCATCCTTTTTGGGGGCATCGTCTTGACCTTGTCCTTGGCCGTCGGTCTCAGCTCGAAGGAACTGATCTCGAAGACCCTCGACCGAGACGCCCAGAAAGGTCCGAGCGAAACTGTGGAGGACCCGCTCCGCCATTTATAGGCGTTTGGCTTCTGCGAAAAGACCTGCGCTCCCCTGCCCGATAGGCAGCCGTTGATCAGGCGTTTCAACGGACGCGGGCGCGGCGGGACATCCGATCATGCGAGTCGGCTTATTCACAAGAGAATATCCACCGAATATCTATGGGGGCGCAGGAGTCCACGTCGATTACTTGAGCCGCGAGCTGGCCAAGGAGATCTCAGTCGAGGTGCATTGCTGGGGCTCCCAGAATTTCGACGAAGCCAATCTCCATGTCCGCGGTGCGCAGCCGTGGGAAGCGATTACCAACGGCACCCATGCCAAGTTCAAGGGCGCTTTGGAGGCTTTGAGCCTCAACTTGACACAAGTCCAGTCCCTCACCGGCATCGATCTGGTCCACACCCATACGTGGTACACATCCATGGCCGGTTACCTGGCAAAAAAGCTCTATAACATCCCGTTTGTTCTCACGACCCACTCCCTTGAGCCGCTCCGCGCATGGAAGGCCGAGCAGCTTGGCCGAGGCTACGCGATGAGTTCCTGGATGGAACGTACGGCTATCCTCGATGCCGATGCCATCATCGCCGTTTCAGGAAGCATGAAAGCGGACATTCTTCGCGCCTACCCGGAGGTCAGGGCCGATCGTATCCATGTCATTTATAACGGCATCGATCCCGGCGAATATCAGAAGAGTTCCGAGACCGTGGCCTTGGCCGACTACGGCGTGGATCCCACCGTGCCCTATGTCTTGTTCGTGGGCCGCATCACTCGACAAAAGGGCGTGACGCACCTGGTGGATGCCATTTCCTATTTGCCGCAAGAAACCCAGGTGGTGCTGTGCGCCGGAGCCCCGGATACACCAGAAATTGCCGCTGAGATGCGCGAGAAGGTTGAGAGGGCACGCCGCGGCCATCCCCGCATTGTGTGGATTGAAAAGATGGTTACGAAACCGGAGGTAATCCAGCTCTACAGCCATGCCCGTGTCTTCTGTTGTCCCTCGGTTTACGAACCGTTCGGAATCATCAACCTCGAGGCCATGGCGTGCCGTACTCCGGTTGTCGCGAGCGCCACGGGAGGCATTCGGGAAGTGGTTGTCGACGGAGAAACCGGGTACTTAGTTTCCTTCGATCAGGATCCCGTCACAAGTTCCCCTCGCGATCCTGAAAAGTTTGCGCGGGACCTGGCTTCGGGGATTCGTCGGCTGCTGGAAGATCCGGAAAGATGCTCGCGCTTTGGAGATGCAGGACGACGGCGTGTGGAGCAACTTTTCAGCTGGAGCGCCATCGCACAGCAAACCATTCGCCTCTACCAACACTTGATCCACCAGGCGGACACGCCGTAACCCGAACACGCTTCCTCTTCTGGCCTGGCTCTTTCCTCACTCATGCCGGAGCGCGACCATGGGATCGACGCGCATCGCCCGGGACGCTGGGAAATAGCCAGCCGCCAAAACCACGACGACCAACAACATGCAGGCAACCGTCATGGTCGTCGGGTCGTAGATACTCACGCCATAGAGCATCCCTTCGTGTTCGTGGGGAGCGAGGTACAGCGCGTGACGCAGCAGCCGTCCCAGGACGAGACTCGCTACCAACCCCACGGCGAGGCCGACCGTGCCGGATGCCAGAGCTTGGCCCAGCGCATGCCGCAGAATTCGAAATGGGGAAGCGCCGAGAGCCACACGCACGCCAAATTCCTGGGTTCGCTGCTGAACAAAATAGGAGACCGTCCCAAAGAGTCCGACCGCAACCAGAAGCACTGCCGCGACAGCGAGACTCGCGACCAGGAACAAGTTGAAGCGCGCGCCTTCCAGGGAATCGGCGATGCGATCGTTCATGGTTTCGACATCATAGATGGGCTGATCCTTGTCGATTGCGGCGATCGCATGGCGAACCTCCGCAAGCAGAGCCGACGCGGGCAACTCCGACTTCACCGCAAGGATGGTCTTCCCGGACGGGCTCTGCGCGAACGGCAGATACAAGTCGTCGAACGGCACTTCGTTTGCACCGAATTCCTGCGCATTTTCAATAACACCTACGATCTGAACGTCACCCGGATCGACTTGCTGGCCATAGCCCCCGGGCGGAAGACGCAAC